>JAYUGK010000179.1:0-1660 GCA_043738415.1 Chloroflexota bacterium
GACCGGCGCGACTCGGCGCCGCGCGGGATGGCTGCCGATTCTAGGCTCCCCCGCGGTGACCGGCAACAGCGCACAGCCCGCCGAGACACCCGGTCAGCCGGCGAGCAGCCAGTCCACGTAGCCGCGCGCATCGAACGGGGCGAGATCGGCGAGCTCCTCCCCCACCCCGACGAAATAGATCGGCAGCCCCAGCTGAACGGCGATCGCGACCGCCACGCCTCCTTTTGCCGCGCCATCCAGCTTGGTCAGCACGATTCCCGTCACCCCGGCCTCGCGGCTGAAGGCCTGGGCCTGGAGCAGCCCGTTCTGTCCGGTCGTCGCGTCGAGCACCAGGAGGACGTGGCGGGGCTGGCCGGGCAACTTTCGTTCGATCACCCGGCGGATCTTCGCCAGCTCCGCCATCAACTGGGTCTTGCCGTGCAGCCGCCCAGCGGTATCGATGATCACGACTTCGGTGCCGCGCGACTCGGCACTGGCCACGGCGTCGAACGCGACCGCGGCGGGATCGGCGCCGGGACGCTGGGTGATCACCGGGACCCCAACCTGGTCTGCCCACAGTCTGAGCTGCTCGATCGCAGCAGCCCGAAACGTGTCCGCTGCCGCCAGCAGCACCGTGTGTCCCCGGCCGTGGAGCAGGGCGGCCAACTTGGCAATCGTCGTCGTCTTGCCGGTGCCGTTGACCCCGACCACGAGCACCACGGACGGAGGAGGGCCTATCTCAAAGCTCGGGCCACCTGCGGCGGCCAGGCGAGTGACGATCTCGTCGGCCAGCGCCTCCCGTATCTGATCGGCCGATGCAGCGCTGCCGGGTCCGATTCGCTCCCGAGCCGCGTCAACCAGTTCGAGAGCGGTCACCGCGCCGACATCCCCCGCCACCAGCGCCTCCTCGAGCGCCTCCCAGGTTGCGGTCGCCGCAGACCTGTGCATCCCGAGAATGGTGCGGATCCGGGCGCCGAGGCCGTCCGCGCGAGACCGCAGACCCAGCCCGCCGGGTTCGCGACGCGGGCGGGCCATCATCCGATGAGCGCCTCCACCGGCAGATCGGCAAGTCTCAGGGAGAGCACTCGGGACACAGCCGCATCGGTCATGGTCACCCCGTAGATCGTGTCGGCCACCTCGATCGTGGCGCGGTTGTGGGTCACCACCACGAAATCGGTCTGGTGCGCGAGCACACGCAGCGCATCGGCGAAGCGCCCGATATTGGCCTCATCGAGCGCCGCGTCCACCTCGTCAAGGATACAGAACGGGACAGGATTGACGCTCAGCATGGCGAAGAGGAGCGCGACGCCCGTCAGCGCTCGTTCACCACCCGACAGCATGGCCAACCGCTGCGGTCGCTTTCCTGGTGGCTGGACCACGATCTCGATCCCACCGGGGATCTCGCCGTCCTGCGCGTCAGCCATCTGCAGCGAGGCTGATCCGCCGGCGAACAGCAGCTTGCAGAACGAGTCGAACTTGACCCCAATCGCCGCGAAGGCGGCGTCGAAGCGCCCGGCGATGTCCCTCTCCAGCCGCCCGATCAGCTGCCGGGCCGCGGCGATCGCCGCGGTCAGGTCGGTGTCCTGCGCCGTCAGGGCCTCGAGGCGCGCCGACAACTCGCCGTGCTCTTCGACCGCGAACGGGTTGACCGAGCCGAGCTGGGCCAATGTCCGCCGCACCC
>JAYUGK010000180.1:0-5115 GCA_043738415.1 Chloroflexota bacterium
CTGGTGATGGGTGGCTACGAGCGCAGCCCGGCAACCTGGTCGCTCGACGGCATCCCGCCCGACTTCAATGGAAAGCTGCTCCCCCCGGACTGGCCGCGCTTCGAGGAGATCAGCGCCGGGGCGGTGCGCCGTGTGCCGGCGATGCACGAAGCCGGGATCAAGCAGCTCATCAACGGCCCGGAGGGCTTTACGCCCGACAACGAGTTCATCCTGGGCGAGTCGGCGGTGCGGGGCTTCTTCGTGGCGGCGGGCTTCTCCGCCCATGGCATCGCGGGCGCGGGCGGGATGGGACGCCAGATGGCGCACTGGATCGTGGACGGCGAGCCGGAGCTCGACCTGTGGAAGATGGACATCCGCCGCTTCGGGGCGCAGTACGGCTCGCGCGCGTACACCCTCGCCCGCTCGCACGAGAACTACGCCACCTACTACGACATCCATTACCCCAACGAGGAACGGCAGTCGGCGCGGCCCCTGCGCCTCTCCCCGACTTATCAGCGGCTGGTCGAGCTGGGCTGCGCGTTCGGCGAGAAGTCGGGCTGGGAGCGCCCCAACTGGTTCGAGTCGAACGCGGCGGCCGGGGACGAGTCGCTCCGCCCGCGGGGCTGGGCCGGGCAGC
The DNA here is from genome assembly GCA_043738415.1 of Chloroflexota bacterium. Classification (GTDB taxonomy): domain Bacteria; phylum Chloroflexota; class Limnocylindria; order QHBO01; family QHBO01; genus CF-167. The sequence goes on from JAYUGK010000180.1 coordinate 617, forward strand.
ACTGGTCCGCCGCCATCGGCGCCGAGTCCCTCGCCACCCGCAACGCCGCGGCCCTCTACGACGAGACGAGCTTCGCCAAGATCGAGATCAGCGGGCCCGGGGCGCTCGCCTTCCTCCAGCACCTCTGCGACAACGAGATCGACCGCCCGGTCGGCCGCATTACGTACACGCAGATGCTCAACCAGCGGGGCGGGATCGAGTGCGACTTCACCGTCACGCGGCTCGGCGAGGGTCGGTTCTTCATCGTGACCGGCACCGCCTTCGGCAACCACGACCTGGGCTGGATCCGGAAGCACGCCCCCGAGGACGGCAGCGTTACGGTCAGCGACGTGACCTCGTCGCGCGCCTGCATCGGCATCTGGGGACCGCTTGCGCGGCAGATCGTGCAATCCACCACGACCGATGACCTGGCCAACGAGGCCTTCCCCTACATGACCTGCCGCGAGATCACGGTTGGCAACGTGCCGGTCACCGCGCTGCGCGTCACCTACGTGGGCGAGATGGGCTGGGAGCTCTACTGCCCGATGGAATACGGCGCGCAGCTGTGGGATACGCTGTGGGCGGCCGGCCAGCCGCTCGGGATGCTGGCCGGAGGGTATCGGGCGATCGACAGCCTGCGGCTGGAGAAGGGCTACCGGGTCTGGTCGAGCGACATCACCCCCGAGGAGACGCCGTACGAGGCGGGGCTGGGTTTTGCGGTGCGGCTCAGCAAGGCGGCCGAGTTCATCGGCCACGACGCGCTCGTCGTTGCGAAGGAGGCGGGACCGAGAAAGCGGCTCGCCTGCCTGGTGATCGATGATCCGCGCTCGGTAGCGCTGGGCAACGAGCCGGTGCGAGTCAATGGAGAGATCGTGGGGCGTGTCACTTCGGGCGGCTACGGGTTCGCGGTCGAGCGCTCGATCGCCTACGCGTACATGCCGCCCTCGCTGGTCGAGGTCGGGCAGCGGGGAGAGGTCGAGATCTTCGGAGAGTGGGTCGGCTGCACGGTCACCGCCGAGCCGCTTTACGACCCGGCTGGCGAACGCATCAAGGCCTAACGGCCGGGCCGCGTCCCCTCGGCGTAGTAGCGCCGCTCGCCGGTGGCCGGGTCGATGTAGACCCGCAGCCGCTCCCCACTGGTCGGGTCAACAAACTGCTCGTCGGTCGGAAGGAACGGGGCCACCGGGACCGATGGCTCTCCGCCACCCAGACCAGCATCGGAGGGTTCGGCCGCGGAGCGTTCTGCCGCCTCGGACCGATAGCGGGCGCGCTCGAAGGTGACCGCCAGAATGGCAACCACGCCGATCGCCATCGCCCACAGGCCTTGCGCGGGTGCGCCGCCCGCGAAGGCGACGATGCCGCCGAGCATCATCAGCGCCCCGAGGACCCCGATCGCGATCCGCACGGTACTCAACATGCGCCTCGTCTACTCGCTCTGTGGCTGCTGCGCACTCGTGTCGGGCTCAGTCAAGACGGCCGTCCCGTAGGCCACGATCTCGGTCATTGTCTGGCCAAGCACCGAGCTGTCGAAGCGCATCGAGATCACCGCGTCCGCCCCCATCAACGTGGCGTTCGCGACCATGCGGTCGATCGCCTGGCGGCGGGTGTCCTCCAGCAGCTGGGTGTACTCCTTGATCTCTCCTCCGACCAGCGAGCGAAGGCTCGCCGCGATATTGCCGCCAAGGCCGCGGCTGCGGACCACGAGCCCGTAGACCTGGCCCTTGGTTTCGGCCACCCGCTGGCCGGCGATGAAGGGGGTTGTGGCGACGATCATGCGGAGATGCCTCCCTCTGCACACGAGTGGCGTCGGCGGAGGCCGATGGCCGTCCCTCTGGCGGCCGGTCTACTCTACGCCGCGGCGCCGAAGTTGCCTGACGCCCGCAGCCCAGCCGCTCCGAATCGGACCGCCGTGCCTCCGTGGCCTCAAGGGTCGATCGCCACGCCGCACACGTCGAGCATGCCTACCACCCAAGCCTGGTCCGCATCGGTTCCTTCGAGGTTCGCCCGTCCGATGGCTGGCCTGCCCGTCGACGCCTTTGCGGTGCCGGCGTTTCCCCAGTAGATGTGACCGCCCTCGATCGCCACGCCGCACGGCCAGCGTGCCCCGCTGATGAAGGAATTCTCGACCTCGGACCCATCCAGGCGCGCCCGACCGATGGTGTTCCCCTCACTGTTGGCCCGGTAGACGTGGGTGGTGTCGACGGCCACCCGGCAGGGGAGCAGTGCGTCCGTGAGGAATCAGATGCGCAACAGCCCTGCGCGCTGCCCCACCAAAACCGGGCGGAGCATACACGCGGCTCGCTGAGCCGCGTCCCGGGACCGAGGCCAGGCCAGTTCAACGCCCGCCACCGCACGTGCAGAAATCGGCATACGAACCACAGGGGGGCGAGCGATCATGCGCTGTCGAGTCGCGCGGTCGGCGCGATGACGGGAGGGCGGTGGTCTTGGACCTCGTGGTTCGCAACGCGCGCCTGCATCCGACGGGCGGGACGCAGCCGCAGCCGATGGACGTGGGGGTCGAGGGTGGTCGCATCGCCGCCATTCGTGAGCGCGGCCAGATCCCGCCGTGCGCCACGGAGCTCGATGCGGATGGCTCGCTTCTCTCGCCGCCGCTCGTCGATCCCCACGTCCACCTCGATGCGGTGCTGACCGTCGGTGAGCCGCGCTACAACGAGTCAGGCACGCTGATCGAGGGGATCCTGACCTGGGCCGAGCGCAAGCCCTCGCTGACAATCGAGGACGTCAAGCGTCGCGCTCGCGAGGCGATCCAATGGGAAGTGGCGCAGGGGACGGGCCTGATCCGCTCTCACGTCGACATCTGCGACCCGAGCCTGGTGGCGCTGCGCGCCCTCATCGAGCTGCGCGACGAAGTGCGCGACATCGTCGAGCTGCAGCTGATCGCCTTCCCGCAGGACGGGATTCTCTCCTTCCCGAACGGCAAGGAGCTGATGCGCGAGGCGATGCGCCTCGGCTGCGACGTGATCGGCGGCATCCCGCATTACGAGCTGACACGCGACGACGGGGTCGCCGAGGTCCATTTCATCTTCGACCTGGCCAGGGAGACCGGCAAGCCGATCGACCTGCACTGCGATGAGACCGATGACCCCGAATCGCGCTTCCTGGAGGTGGTCGCCGAGCGCACCATGCGCGACGGCATGCAAGGGCGCGTGGTGGCCGGCCACACCACGGCGATGGGCTCCTACAACGACAATTACGCATTCAAGCTGATCCAGATCCTGAAGCGTGCCGGGGTCACCATTGTGGCCAACCCGCTCGACAACATCGTGCTCCAGGGCCGATTCGACACCTACCCCAAGCGGCGCGGCATGACCCGCGTCAAAGAGCTCGACGCGGCCGGTATCAACGTGGCCTGCGGGCATGACTCGATCATGGATCCGTGGTACCCGCTCGGGCGTGGCTCGATGCTCAACGCCCTTTCGATGCTGGTGCATGTGGCCCAGATGACCGGGCGCGCAGAGCTGTTCCGGGCGTACGAGATGGTCACCACCAATGCGGCGCGGGGAGCCGAGGTGGAAGGATGGAGCATCGCCGAAGGATCCCCGGCCAACTTCGTCGTCTTCGACTGCACCGATGAATCCGAGGCGATCCGTCTGCAGCCGGCGGCGCGCTGGGTCGTCCGGGGAGGCCGCATCGTGGCCGAGACCGAGCCGGCCCACAGCGTCGTCCACATCGGCGAGGAGACCCGCTCGGTCACCTACATCAAGCCCGCGTTTCGAACCTGAAGGGAGGCCGCACAGGGAGTCACTGACGCCGGGGGCTGTCAATGGTGGTCCGACGACCGCGACCAGGTTCGCGGCGCCGCGTGAAGGAAGGGAGCGGATCTCGAGATGGGAATGATGGACGCGGTCAGCCGCGAGGGTATGCCCACCCGCGAAGGCGACCTCACGATCGAAGCGCACGGGATGGAGCCGATCCCGGAGAACGCGCGCTACGGCTCGGTCGGTCGGATCTTCACGGTCTGGTTCACGCCAAACCTGGTGCCGGCAGCGTTCTTCATCGGGACGCTGGTGACTCTGAGCTTCCTGCAGCTGGGGTTTGTCACCTCGATCCTGGCGATCGTGGTCGGCAACCTGGTCGGCTCGTTCTTCGTCGCGCTGTTGAGCACCATGGGCCCGAGGCTTGGCCTCGCTCAGCTGCCTGCCGCGAGGTTGCCGTTCGGTAAATCGATTGTGCTGCCGGGCATGCTTAACTGGTTCAGCACCATCGGCTGGGACGGAATCAATAATGTCTTCGGGGCGATCGCCCTCACGATTCTCATTCCCGCTCTGCCGTTCTGGGTAGCGCTGCTGGTGGTCGTGGTGGCCCAGGGCACGCTCGGGATCTTCGGGTATGAGGCGATCCACACCTTTGAGAAGTGGGGCGCAATCCTGCTGGGGGCGATGTTCGTCATCCTGTCGATCTCGATCGCCGGGCAGGCAGACACAAGCCTGGTCGATGGGTTCACCGGACTCGACCAAATTGGCGCCTTCGTCTCCATGGTGGCGATCGTTGCCAGCTTC
>JAYUGK010000181.1:0-5058 GCA_043738415.1 Chloroflexota bacterium
GTAGAGGGGATTGCCGTGACCTCGCCGATCGCGGTCCTCTTCGACCGCCCACTCGACCCGCGCAGCGTTTCGGGCGACCTCCTGACCATCACTCCGTCGCCCGCCGGGTCGCTCGAGGTGGTGGCCGCTCCGGGCGCGGCTGGACTGGCCGGCGGGGGGCTTCGCCTGCTTCGCTTCCAGCCATCCGGCCCGCTGGAGGCCAACACCACCTACGAGGTCGAGCTGGCGGCCGGCCTCCAGGGAGCCGACGGATCGCGCATGGTCCATCCGCTGACCTGGCGCTTCACCACTGGCGCGCCATTGGGCGCGATGAGCAACCAGGTGGTCTTCCTCTCCGACCGCGCGGGGATCGCGAACCTGTGGGCCATGAACCCCGATGGCACGAGCCAACGACAGCTGTCGGCAGAGCTCTCACCGGTGGTCGACTACGCGGTGGCTCCGGACGGCCGCTCGTTCGTGGTTGGGGATGGAGCCAGCCTGGTGCTGATGAACGCCGATGGGAGCGACCGCCGGGTCCTGACCGAGGCGGGATTGATCGAGTTCGACCCGACCTTCTCCCCCGACGGCACGCTGATGGTCTTCGGCCGCGCCGATCCCGGGACGGGCAATGGGCTCGGCATCTGGACCCGCTTCGCGAATGGCGGCGATCCGCGGGCCGTCGAGCTGCTGCCCCCGGTCGGGGCCACTCCGACCCCCTCCCCGTCCCCACGGGGCAGCGCTGGGACGCTGCTGGTGCCGCTGCTCCGGGCGCCGCGATTCTCGCCCGATGGCACCCGACTGGCCTTCATCGACGAGGGCGGCCGGCTGGAGATCGTCGATCCCGCGACACGACGCCGCCTGTCGGTGAAGCTGGATGCGGTCACACCGCCGATCTGGCTCCCCGACTCGAGTGCCGTCCTGCTCACCGCTCTGCCCGACCTGCCATCGCCGGTCGCGCGGCTGCTCCCCGCCGGACGGGCGGTGATGCCTTTGGATCCTGCGCGGCTGCGCCTCTCCGCCGACCGCATCGCCGCATTGCACGTGGTACGCGTCTCGGCTCGTGATGGCACCGCCGTCGTCCTGGCCAACCTGGGCGCAGGCGCGGCGCGCCCCGCGGTCGATGACAGCGGTCGCTACGTCTATCTCGTGCTCGACGCGACCGACCCTCTGGGCGGTCGTCTGTGGATCACCACCGCCGGGGGCGGCGCCAGCAGCGCGCTGCTGCGCGACGGCGCCGTGCGCGAAGCATCCGCCTTCTTTGCACCGGAGCCCGGGATCGTGGTGGTCGGTCGCATCCCGCTCGCAGGGGCCACGCCGGGCCCGCTCGATGGGGTCTGGCTGGTCGACCTGGCGACCGGCCGCGGGACGCAGCTGGCGGTCGACGGCTGGCTCCCGCGCTGGCTCCCCTGAAGTTGACCCGCCACCGCGTTCACCGCTACCATACCGACGCCTCGCTGGCGGGCACCTGACAGTGCAATCCCCGCCGGCGTTTCTGTGTAGAGAGCCCCGGTTGAGAAGCGTGCGCGCGCTCCACCGCCATCGGAGGGATTCATGGAACTCCACCCCATCGTCTGGGTGATTCCGGTCGCCGGGATTGCCGCCATCGCCTTCGCGCTCTACCTCGCCTGGGATGTGCTGCGCGCTGATACCGGCACCGCTGCCATGCAGGAGATCGCCGGCACCATCTTCGAGGGGGCGGTGGCCTTCATCCGGCGCCAGTACCGCACGATCGGCCTGCTGGCCCTTGGTGGGGCGGTCCTGATCGGGCTGGTGATTGCCCTGGTCGAAGGCAAGGAGGTCGCCGATACCAGCATCTTCGGCCCGGAGCTCGGAATTCGGACGGGGGTCGCGTTCCTGGTCGGAGCCGCCTGCTCGATGGCCTCGGGGATCATTGGCATGTTCATCAGCGTCAAGGCGAACCTGCGCACCGCGGCCGCCGCCCAGCACAGCCTCGTTCGGGCCGTCCAGGTAGCGATGCGCGGTGGCGCCGTTTCGGGCTTCCTGGTGGTCGCCCTCTCGCTGCTTGGCGTCTGGTCGATCTTCGCCCTCTATGGTGGCTTCACCCAACCTGAGCAAGCGCCCTTCCTGATCGTCGGCTTCGGCTTCGGGGCGAGCTTCGTGGCCCTCTTCGCCCAGCTGGGCGGCGGGATCTACACCAAGGCGGCCGATGTCGGGGCCGACCTGGTCGGCAAGATCGAGGCCGGCATTCCCGAGGATGACCCACGCAACGCCGGGGTCGTGGCCGACCTTGTCGGCGATAACGTCGGCGACTGCGCCGGCCGTGGCGCCGACCTCTTCGAGTCGACCGCCGCCGAAAACATCGGCGCCATGATCCTCGGCGTGGCGATATGGCGCGTCGCAACCGCTGCCGGCTGGCCGCACCCCGAAGCCTGGATCTTCTTCCCGCTGGTGGTGCGCGCCTTCGGGCTGCTTGCAACCATCGTGGCCATCTTCTTCGTCCGCGGTCGCGAGGACGAGGACCCCATGAACATGCTCAACCGAGGCTACTGGGTCACCACGATCCTGTCGGTGGGAGGGCTGGCGCTCACCACGTCGCTGATGATGAACACGCCCGGCCAGGTGGGTGCGGGCGGCATCGCGCCGTGGGTCTGGTTCTTCGGGGCGGGGCTGGTCGGCCTGGCTACCAGCGTTGCATTCGTGTACATCACCCAGTACTACACCGCCGGCAACTGGCGACCGGTCCAGGAGATCGCCAGGGCGAGCCGGACCGGACCTGCCACCAACATCATCTCCGGCGTGGCGGTCGGCTTCGAGACTACAGCGGTCACGGCAATCACGATTGCGATCGCCCTCTTCGCCAGCCACTGGCTCGGCGAGCAGGCGCTGCCCAACGGCGGGATCTTCGGCACGGCGGTGGCGACCATGGGGATGCTGATGACTACGGCCTTCATCCTGGCCATGGACACCTTCGGCCCGATCACCGACAACGCGGGCGGCATCGCCCAGTTCAGCCACGCCGAGGGCAAGGCCCGCGAGATCACCGATCGCCTCGACGCGGTCGGCAACACCACCAAGGCGCTGACAAAGGGGTATGCCATCGCCTCGGCCTCACTGGCCGCCTTCCTGCTCTTCTCGGCGTATATCGACAAGATCAACCTGATCCAGACCAACCGCGGCGGCCCGCTGCTCACCTCGGTCAACCTGGCCGATGTCAACGTCTTCATCGCCGCGCTGATCGGCGCCACGCTGGTCTACTTCTTCAGCAGCCTGGCCATCCGCGCGGTCGGCGTGGCAGCGCAGGCGATCATCGTCGAGGTGCGGCGCCAGTTCCGCGAGATGCCCGGCATCATGGATTACACCCAGCGCCCCGATTACGCGCGCGTGGTCGACATCACCACCCGCTCGGCGCTGCGCCAGATGATCCTGCCTGGGGCAGTAGCCGTGGCCACCCCAATCGTGGTTGGCCTGCTCCTGCGCCAGGAAGCGGTCGCCGGGCTGCTGATGGTCGGCACGATTGCCGGAGTGCTGCTGGCCACCGTGCTCAACAACGGTGGCGGCGCATGGGACAACGCCAAGAAATTCATCGAGGCGGGCCACCTGACCGACGAGGCCGGCAACGTGCTCGGCAAGGGGACCGACGCACACGCCGCAGCTGTCGTCGGCGACACGGTCGGCGACCCGTTCAAGGACACCGCAGGACCGTCGCTGCACGTCCTGGTCAAGTTGCTGGCCACCATCAGCCTGGTGCTTGCACCGCTCTTCGTACGCTAGGCGTCGCCCATGCAGCTCATCCTCCAGGCGGCGCTGATCGGCCTCCTGCAAGGGCTGACCGAGTTCATCCCGGTGAGCTCCAGCGCGCACCTCGAGCTGGCTCCGTGGATCTTCGGCTGGCAGCGGGACGGGCTGCTGAGCAGCCTGTCGTTCGACGTCTTCCTTCACCTGGGCACACTCATCGCGCTGCTCGGCTACTTCGCCCGGGATTGGATCCGCCTGCTGCGTGCCGCCGCCGCGAGCCTCGTCGAGCGGCGCATCGGCCAGGACCAGGACCGCCGACTGGCCTGGCTGCTGATCGTGGCCACCCTGCCGGCGGCGGCGATCGGCTTCGTCGGCGAGGACTTGATCAACAAGGTGCTGCATGGCGATTCGGACGCTCTGCGACTGGCCATTGCGGGCTTCGTGGTGCTGGGCGCAGCAGGACTCTGGCTGGCCGATCGGCTTGGCTCGCATCGTGACCGTATCGAGCAGCTCAGCGCGGGCAAGGCGGTCGCCATCGGCCTCTCCCAGGCGCTGGCGCTGCTGCCGGGGATCAGCCGCTCGGGGGCAACCATCTCGGCCGGCCTTGCGTTCGGCCTGACCCGCGAGGCGGCAGCGCGCTTCAGCTTCCTGCTCGCCACCCCGATCACCCTGGGTGCGGGGCTGTACGGCTCGCGGCACCTGCTGGAGAAGGCGCACACCGGCAATGAGTGGCTCGCCATCGCGGCCGGGTTCGCCGCCGCGACCATCTCCGGGGCGTTGGCCATCGGCTTCCTTCTGCGCTGGCTGCGCAGCCGCTCGGTGACCATTTTCAGCGTGTATCGGCTGGGCTTTGCGGCCCTGGTGGTGGGGCTGGTGATCGCCGGCCGCTGAGGTGGATTGGACCGCGCCGTTCCTTTGACACCGGACACCCCCCGGCCTACAATCGCGCGGCGCTGGCCGCCCGAGGCGTCCGTCGCCCGATGACATGCCAGGGTCGGCTTCAGGAGTGCCACCGTGATGCGATGGCGGGGCCTGAAGCGTTTTTTGTTATCCGATCCGGTTTCACGCATCGTCGCCGATCCCCGGGATGACGATGCTGGCACGGCCCCCCGATGGGGGAGCCGCAGACCCGAGCAAAGGGGGCGTGGTGAACAACAAACCGGTCTACCTCACCGCCGAGGGGCTCGAGAAGCACAAGGCGGAGCTGCACCAGCTGATCACCGTCGACCGGCCGCGGGTCGCCTCGCGGATCCACGATGCCAAGCTGGACGGTGACATCACCGAGAACGCGGAATACGAGGATGCCAAGCAGGAGCAGTCGTTCCTGGAGGGCAGGATCGCCACGCTTGAATTGCAGCTCAAGAACGCCGAGCTGATCGAGCC
>JAYUGK010000182.1:0-5024 GCA_043738415.1 Chloroflexota bacterium
CTGCGGGTCTACTGGGTCCTGCGTCAGCAGGGCGTGAGGCTGATCGGGCCCAACTGCCCCGGCGCAACATCGGTTGGGCAGGCCAAGGTCGGGATCATCCCCGGCAACATCCACCGGCCCGGCCCGGTCGGCCTCGTCAGCCGCTCCGGGACCCTTACCTACGAGGTGGTCCAGGCGATGACCGATGCCGGGGTCGGCCAGACGACCTGCGTCGGGATCGGCGGCGATCCGATCGTAGGGACCAGCTTCGTCGACGTGCTGGACATGTTCAACCAGGACCCGGAGACCGAGGCGATCGTGATGATCGGGGAGATCGGTGGCGACGAGGAGGAGCGTGCAGCAGCCTTCTGCGCGCGGGAGGTGCGCAAGCCGATGGCCGCCTTCATCGCCGGCCGAACGGCCCCGGCCGGGCGGCGGATGGGGCACGCCGGGGCGATCATCTCGGGCGGCGCCGGGACCGCCGAGTCGAAGCGGCTGGCGCTCCAGGCGGCGGGCATCGCCGTGGCCGACAGCCCGTCACAGATCCCCGCGCTTCTGCGCGCAGCCGGGGTCCGCTAGCCGGCCGGTTCCAGCGCAGCAGTCCATTGTCGCTCTTCATCCGTCGGGAGATCCTCCCTCGAGCGGCGCCAGCAGCTCCCACAGCACCCCGTTGAGGCTGCGGGGGTGGATGAAGGCGACCTGCCCGTGCGCTCCGGGCCGCGGCTCTCGATCGATCAGCTCGGCCTCCGCGGCCGCCAGCGCGACGAGGTCGGCCGGGAGGTCCGTGCTGCGCAGGCAGACATGATGCAGGCCCTCCCCGCGCTCGGCCAGGAAGCGGGCCACCCCACTCTCTTCGTCGATCGGTTCGACCAGCTCGATGCGCGCGGCGGGCTCAACCCCGGTTGGCAGGAAGCAGAGCCGCACCCGCTGCGAGGCAAAGACGCGCGGCTCGTCGAGCGGCTCCCAGCCGAACAGGGCGCGGTAGCGCGGCAATGCCTCATCGATCGAGCGGACGATGATCGCCACGTGATCGATCGGCCCGATGGTCATGGTCGGTACTCCCCCCAGGCGAGCCGGAGCACGCTGCTGATCTCGCCAAGGGTCACCTGGGCTTCGACGCAGGTGCGCAGGCGCGGGAGCAGGTTCTCGGTGCCACCAGCGGCCGTTTCGAGGGCGGCAAGGGCGCTCGTCGCCGCCGCGGCGTCGCGAGCGGCGCGGACGGCCCGGGTGCGTTCCACCTGCTGCCGCTCGGTCTCTGGATCGATCGGCTGCGGCTGCGGACGCTGCTCGTCACCCTCCTCCGTGAATGCGTTGACCCCCACCACGATCCGCTCCCCGGCCTCCAGCGAGCGCTGGAACTGGTAAGCCGCGTCGGCGATCGCTTCTTGCTGGTAGCCATCGGCCAGGGCCGCCAGCGTCCCACCGCGACGCTCGATCTCGTTCAGCTCGGCGTGGATCTCCTCGACCAGGCGGTCCGTCAATGCCTCCACGTAGTACGAACCGCCGAGCGGATCCACCGGGCTGATGAGGCCTGACTCGTGGGCCAGCACCTGTTGCGTTCGCAGCGCAAGGCGTGCGCTGGCGGGGGTCGGCAGGCCCAGCGCCTCGTCAAGCGCGTTCGTGTGGAGCGACTGTGCGCCGCCGAGCACCGCGGCCAGGGCCTGAACGGTGGTGCGGACCACGTTCGTATCGGGCTGTTGGGCGGTCAGGGTGCTGCCGCCGGTCTGCACGTGGAAGCGCATCGCCATGCCGCGCGGATCCCCAGCGCCGAAACGGTCGCGCGCCACCTCGGCCCAGGCTCTTCGTGCCGCGCGGAACTTGGCGATCTCCTCGAACAGGTCGTTGTGCGCCGCGAAGAAGAAGGAGAGGCGCGGCGCGATGTCGTCAAACGAGAGCCCCGCCTCGATCGCGGCCGTGCAGTAGGCGATCGCATTGGCCAGGGTGAAGGCGACCTCCTGGACCGCATCGGCTCCCGCCTCGCGCATGTGGTAGCCGCTGATGCTGATCGTGTTCCAGGCCGGCATCTCCGCTTGACAGTAGGCGAAGGTGTCGGTCACCAGCCGCATCGAAGGGCCCGGCGGGAAGATGTAGGTGCCCCGCGCGATGTACTCCTTGAGGATGTCGTTCTGGATCGTGCCGCGAAGCCGATCCGGAGCGATCCCCCGCCTGCGGCCAACCGCCTCGTAGAGGACCAGCAGGATGGCCGCGGTGGCGTTGATGGTCATGCTGGTGCTGACCTTGTCGAGCTCGATCCCCTCGAGGAGCAGCTCCATGTCGGCGATCGAATCGATCGGCACGCCCACGCGTCCCACCTCGCCGATGGCCATCTCATCGTCGCTGTCGTAGCCCATCTGGGTGGGCAGGTCGAACGCGACGCTCAGCCCGGTCTGTCCACTGGCGAGCAGGTAGCGGAAGCGCCGATTCGTCTCCTCGGCGGAGCCGAAGCCCGCGTACTGACGCATCGTCCAGGGCCGTCCGAGGTAGCCGTCGGGGTGAATCCCCCGCGTGAACGGGAAGTGACCCGGCTCACCGATCTCCTCCGCGGAGGAGAGGTGATCGAGGTCGGCCGGACGATAGACGGCGCGCACCTCGCTCCGCGAGGTTGACCGATGCATGGGCCGCCCGGGATCGCTCATCGCGGCCTAGTGTACCGATGCCGGCGAGCCGGACGGCGCGGCGGCGCGGCCCCCTATTCGATTCTCACCAGGGGGTCCCCGGCTGCGACCCGGCTCCCCGGCGCGACGTGCACCTCGGTCACCCTGCCAGCGCGAGGCGCGCGAACTTCGTTCTGCATCTTCATCGCCTCGATGGTGACCAGCGCCTCGCCCTCCGCGACCTCGCTCCCGACGGCCGTCGCCACCGCCACGATCAGACCGGGCAGGGTGGCGGTCACCGACACCGGTCCAGCCGGCCTGCCGGTCGCGGTCTCCGCCTCGGCCAGCATCCGCTCCCGCCAGGTCATGACCCTGACCGGGATGCGCCGACCGCGCAGGGTCACCACCCAATCGCTTCCCGATCCCTCGACCAGGGCGATGAGCACCTGCTGTCCGTCGCCCAGGCGGGCCATCCCCTGGCGGGCGTTGAGCCAGGACATCGTCCAGCCGTCGGGCTCCGAAACCCTGTCGCCCGAGACGTACAGCTCCAGCTCGCTCATGCGGGGCGTCGCCGCTTGACTGCCTGTTGCCGCCCCTCGACGGCCCATCCGCCATCGCGGGGACGGCCGACGCCATCGCGACGCCCTTCTCCCGTGGCGCCCGCGACGCCGTTGCTGCGAGCCCGGGCGGCGACGAAGACCGCGATTGCGGCGTCCTCGACGGAGACCGGCGGGCCATCTCCCCATCGCTCCGCGATCAGCCCGGTGTCGTACGCCCCGGTCACAAAGTCGGGTTCGTCCACGAGCCAGCGGTGGAACGACAGGTCCGTCTGGACGCCGCCGATGACGGTCTCGTCAAGGGCCCGGCGCAGGCGCGCCAGGGCGGCCGGGCGATCGGCGCCGTGCACCATCAGCTTGGCCAGCAGCGGGTCGTACTCCGGCGACAGCGAGGTCCCGGCCTCGACGCCAGCGTCGACGCGAATGCCGGGGCCTGATGGCATCTGCCAGGCCGTGACCATCCCCGCCGAGGGCCGAAACTGATCGTGCGGGTCCTCTGCGTACAGCCGCACCTCGATGGCGTGTCCCCGCCTTGGCGCATCCAGCAGCTCAGCCGGCAGGTGCTCGCCGGCGGCCACTCGAATCTGCCAGCCAACCAGGTCGAGCCCGGTCACCAGCTCGGTCACGCCATGCTCGACCTGCAGCCGGGTATTCATTTCCAGGAAGTAGTGCGCCCCGTCGGCGTCGAGCAGGAACTCCACGGTCGCCACATTGTGGAAGTCAACTGCCGTGGCGATGCGGCGGGCGCTGTCGAAGAGCGCCTGGCGGATGGCAGGCGTGACCGCGGCCGAAGGTGTCTCCTCGACGAGCTTCTGATGGCGCCGCTGGACGCTGCACTCCCGTTCACCGAGGACCGCCAGGTTGCCGAACCGATCACCGAGCAGTTGCACCTCGATATGGCGCGCCGGGGCAATCAGGCGCTCGAGATAGATGGTTCCGTCACCGAATGCGGCGCTCGCTTCCTGCCGCGCCAGCGCCAGGGCCGGACCGATCTCCTCGGCCCGCTCGACCTGGCGCATGCCGCGGCCGCCGCCACCGGCGGCTGCCTTGAGCAGGGCGGGAAACCCGACCCTCGCCAATTCGTCCGCGGTGTGCCCGCTGCCATCTGCCTGCAGCGCCACCGACAGCCCGGGAACGATCGGCACCCCGGCCGCGATGGCGGTGCGTCGCGCCGCCAGCTTGTCGCCCAGCGCAGCCAGTGTCGCGGCCGGGGGGCCGACGAAGACCAGGCCGGCCGCCTCCACCGCGTCGGCGAACGCCGCATTCTCCGAGAGGAATCCGTATCCCGGATGAACGGCCTCGGCACCCGATCGCCGGGCGGCGGCCAGGATGGACTCGATCGACAGGTAGGACTCGGCGGCCGGCGCGGCCCCGATGCGCTCGGCCCGATCGGCAAGCATGACGTGCAGGTCGTGCACATCGGCATCGCTGTAGACCGCCACCGACTCGATGCCAAGATCCCGGCAGGCGCGTATCACGCGGATCGCGATCTCTCCGCGATTGGCGATCAGCAGCCGGCTGAATGGCGGCTCCGGGATCGTGTCGTCTTTGCGCAAAGACGGGTCGTCAGAGAGGGATGTTGCCATGCTTCTTGGCCGGCACCGATTGCCGCTTGCCTTCCAGGAGGCGGAGCCCGGTGGCCAGCCGAGCGCGTGTCTCCGACGGGAGGATCACCTCGTCGAGGTAGCCGTACTTTGCTGCCACGTACGGGTTCGCGAATCGCTCCTCGTACTCCGCCACCAGCCGCGCGCGTTCAGCGTCTGAATCGGAGGCCTCCGCGAGGCGGTCGCGAAAGACGATGTTCACCGCCCCCTCGGCGCCCATCACCGCGATCTCGGCGGTCGGCCACGCGTAGTTCAGATCGGCGCGGATGTGCTTGCTGCTCATGACGTCG
>JAYUGK010000183.1:0-1614 GCA_043738415.1 Chloroflexota bacterium
CATCGGCGTCGCCGCCATCTGCCGATCGGCCTCCGCCAGCGCCGCGTCCAGCGCGAGCCGCAGCTCGTCCATTCCGGTCCCTGCGTGCGCCGAGACCGCCAGCGGCTGGTGGCCTGCCTCGCGCAGGGCGGACCGCACGCGCGGCCAGTGCCGTCGCGCATCGGGGAGATCCTGCTTGGTCACGATCACCGTCAACGGGCGCTCGAGCAGCGCCGGGTCGTGCTCGCGCAGCTCCACCTCGACCGCCTTCCACGCCGCGACTGGATCCGCCGCGGCGCCGTCCACCACCCCGACCAGTACCCGTGTCCGCTCCACGTGGCGCAGGAAGGCGTGCCCAAGGCCGTGCCCTTCGCTGGCACCCTCGATCAAGCCGGGGAGATCCGCGATCACGGCGCGTCGCTCATCGCCCAGCTCGATCACCCCCAGGTTCGGCTCGGTGGTGGTGAACGGGTAGTTGCCGACCCGCGGGGTCGCGGCAGTCAGGGCGGCCAGCAGCGTCGACTTGCCGGCGTTTGGAGCGCCGACCAACCCGATCTCGGCGATCAGCTTGAGCTCCAGCTCCAGCCAGCGCTCCTCGCCGGGGTCGCCTTTCTCAGCGTGCGTCGGCGCCCGGTTGGTGGCGGTCGCAAAGTGCACGTTGCCTCTGCCACCACGGCCGCCGCGTGCCACCACCAGGCGGCTCCCCGGCGCCAGTAGCTCTCCAAGCCACTCGCCGGGGCTGCCCTCGGCGTCCGTGCTGCGGATCACGGTGCCGGGAGGCACCAGCAGGGTCACCGACGCTCCCTTTCGGCCATGGGCCTTGCGGCCCGCACCGCGTCCGCCGGGATTGGCGCGCACGTGGCGTCGATGCAGGAAATCACCAAGGGTGGTCATCCCCGCGTCGACGGTCACGACCACGTCGCCGCCGCGCCCGCCATCTCCGCCATCGGGCCCGCCGCGGGGGACGTGCGCCTCGCGACGAAACGACGATGCGCCATCTCCGCCGCCCCCGGCGGACGCGAAGATCCGGACGTGGTCAGCGAACATCGGGTATCGATGATGACAACGGGCTCAGCCCACTCGGGCAGGGGCGGCCGGCGGCGGACAGAGCGCCGGCTGGCCTAGAGGTAGCGAAGGGGGTTGACGTGAACCCCGTTGACGATCACCTCGAAGTGCACATGCGGGCCGGTGCACAGGCCGGTGCAGCCAACCTCGGCGATCGTCTGACCGCGGGCCACCGCGTCACCGGCGGCGACCCCGATGCTGCCCAGGTGGTTGTAACGGGTCACGATCCCATTCCCGTGGTCGATGGCGACCTGGAGTCCGCCGCCATTGTCCTTCCAGCCGATCCAGGTGACCACCCCGGCGTCGGCCGCGATCACAGGGAGCCCGGCCGACCTCGCGATGTCGAGAGCCTGGTGGCCCGAGCTGAAGTACTGGGTGATGACGCCGCCGGGGACCGGCCACAGCAGCATGCCATTGCCGACGATCTTGGCGGGCGCGGCGTACACCTGCGCGGGAGGGGGCGGAGGTGCCACGGGGGTCGGCAACGGGGTCGGCGCGGGGGTCGGCGCCGCGGCAATCTGAGCGCCCTTGCGATTGATCGTTGGCTCGGCCTGCTGTGGGTCGGGAATC
>JAYUGK010000184.1:0-5005 GCA_043738415.1 Chloroflexota bacterium
GCGGCGGGGCGCGGCGTCGACGGCCAGGACTTCGTCCACCTCGACGTGCGTCACCTGGGGGCCGAGGTGCTGAACAAGAAGCTGCCCGATATGAGCGGCTTCATCCGCACCTATTTCGGCATCGAGCCGCTCACTGACCTCGTCCCGGTTCAACCGACGGCCCACTACGCGATGGGTGGCATCCCAACCGATATTGACGGACGGGCGCTGGCCGACGAGAAGGGGACCGTGGTGCCCGGTTTCTACGCGGCCGGCGAGTGTGCCTGCGTCAGCGTCCACGGCGCGAATCGGCTGGGGACCAATTCGCTACTCGACATCCTGGTCTTCGGGCGCCGCGCGGGGATCGCCATGGCCGAGGCAGTCCGGCAGGCACCGGCAACGGTGGCCGATGTGGACGCCGAGCGTGCCCTGGGGCTGCAACTGGCCGACCTCCTGGAACGCGCCGATGGCGAGCGCCCGGCCCCGATCCGTGCCGAGCTCCAGGAGGTGATGTTCACCCACTGCGGGGTGTACCGCACCGCCGAGCTGATGGAGGAGGGTCGGAGGCGCGTGCATGCGCTTCGGCTGCGCGCGGAGCGGCTGGTGGTCGAGGACAAGGGGAGCCGCTACAACAGCGACCTGGCGGAGGCATTGGAGCTCGGCTTCCTGCTCGACTGCGCCGAGGCGACGGTGGAGTCGGCGGCCGCCCGTCACGAGAGCCGCGGCGGGCACGCCCGGGACGACTTCCCCGACCGCGATGATCGACGCTGGCTCAAGCACACCTTCGCCTTCCGCGCCGCCGATGGTGGAGCTCCGCGGCTCGCCTATCGGCCGGTGACGATCACGGAGTTCAAGCCCAAGGCAAGGGTCTACTGACCGATGGACGTGCAGCTGCGCATCAAGCGCTTCGATCCGGACCGGGATGCGTCGCCGCACTGGGAGGAATACGCCGTCCAGGCCGATCCGACCGATCGCGTGCTTGACCTGCTCCACCAGGTCAAGTGGTACCAGGACGGCTCGCTCACCTTCCGCCGCTCCTGCGGCCACGGCGTCTGCGGCTCGGACGCGATGCTGATCAATGGGCGGAACCGACTCGCCTGTGAATACCTGGTCAAGGACGCCGGGTCGAATGTGACGGTCGAGCCGGTGCGCGGCAGCCGCGTGATCAAGGACCTGCTCATCGACCTGGATGGCTTCTGGGAGAAGTACCGCGCCGTGATGCCGTACCTGGTCGCCGACGAGGTCCCGGCCGACGGTCGCGAGCGGCGCCAGTCACCGCAGGAACGCGATCGCTTCGAGGACACCAGCAAGTGCATCCTGTGCGGTGCGTGCACCACGGCCTGCCCGTCGTTCTGGTCCAACCCGGATTACATCGGCCCCGCGGCGATCGTCAACGCGCATCGGTTCATCTTCGACAGCCGCGACACCGCGACCGAGGAGCGGCTGCAGATCATGGCCGATGCCGACGGGGTGTGGCGCTGCCGCACGATCTTCAACTGCGTCGAGGCCTGCCCGCGCGGGATCAACATCACCCGGGCGATCCTCGAGGTGACCGCGGAGGTGGAGAAGGGACGACGTGCCTGAGCCCGGCTCGAGCCGCCTGCTGATCTACACCGATGGCGCGGCACGCGGCAATCCCGGCCCAGCCGGCCTGGGTGCGTTCATTCGGAACGCGGAGACCGGGCAGGTGGTCGCCGAGCTCGCTCGTTTCCTTGGGATCCGCACCAACAACTACGCGGAGTGGACCGCGGTCGAGGCTGCTCTCGAGGAGGCGCTCCGGCTCGGTGCGACGCACGTCGACCTGCGCATGGATTCCGAGCTCGTGGCTCGCCAGATCTCCGGGCGCTACCGCGTCAAGCACCCCGACCTGCGGCCGATCCACGCGCGCGTGATGGCCATGCTCACCAAGTTGCAGGGGTACACGGTCGCCCATGTCCCGCGCGAGCTGAACAAGGATGCCGATCGATTGAGCAATATCGCCGTCGATGAGCGGCGA
Source organism: Chloroflexota bacterium (assembly GCA_043738415.1). Taxonomy (GTDB): domain Bacteria; phylum Chloroflexota; class Limnocylindria; order QHBO01; family QHBO01; genus CF-167. Next base: position 1,976 of record JAYUGK010000184.1, read on the forward strand.
GATGAGCGGCGATAGGTACAATGGCCTCCCTGGAGGCGGCTGGACGGCCGCGGACACGCGCGCCGAAAGGCAGTGTTCGAGGAAAGTCCGGGCTCCACAGAGCAGGCTCGCGGGTAACGCCCGTCCGCCGTGAGGCGAGGACCAGCGCCACAGTGACGATGCCCGCAGCGATGCGGGAGTGAAACGCGGCAAGCTCGAGCCGGAGCAAGACCGAATAGGAGGGCGAAGCGCGGCGTTCGCGCCGCAAAAGGCGGCTCGCTCAGCCCTCGGGTAGGTCGCTCAGATGGATGGCCGTCGCGACGCCGCAGGGCGTCGGCACAGAACCCGGCTTACAGGCCGCTCTCCAGGGACATCCCGCCGCGCTGGCGGCCGGGATCGGTCAGTCCTCGTCGGCGCGCCAGACGGTCGTCGCCGTGCAGGCGTTGCAGATCTCGCGCGCTTCGTCCATGGTGCCCAGCGAGAGCGGGTGCTCGCGTCCGCCCAGCAGACAGTCGACCTGGACGGTGCGCTCCGGCGGCTGCGGCACGATCGAGACAAAGCGCACGCGGCAGCGACGAATCCGCCCCTGGCGGGGGATCGGGACCCGCGGTGAAGAGTCGATCGATTCAATTGCCAATGACACCGCCCCCTCTCCGACCGGTGACCGGTGCGCGGCCACCTGGCACCCACCCTACGAATCGGCAGCCGAGCTCGCAATGACGCCTTCGTACCATGTGACGGAGGCCGGACGGCCCTGCCCCGCGCCGCCGGCGCTAGACTCAGCATCGGAACCCGCCGCGCTCAATGCGGCCACACCGGAGGATGACGAGGCGGATGTTCGGGCGTCGACCACAGCAGCCGGAGGAGCCTGAAGAGGCGGTCCGCGAGCGCGAGCGGCGCGCCCTCTTCGCCGAGCTGGCCAAGCGTCCTGAAACGGTCTGCCCCTTCCTGGGCCTGGCGGGGGATCGGGCCGGATTCCACGACGGGGTGACCCCCGAGCATCGCTGTTACGCATTCGGCGACCCGGCCGACCTGTCGAGCGAACAGCAGGAGCGCGTTTGTCTCCAGCGTGGGTATGGGAACTGCCCGCGCTACCTGCGCGGTGTGCTGGTGATCCCGACCGGCGAGCTCGCGGCGTTGCGCCGTCCGCAGGCCGCGGCCCCCCCTCCCGCACCGCCGCAGCCGAAGGTCGCGCCGCCCATCGCTCGCCGGCACCGGCGGGGACCTGCGCTGGCCCTGGCGCTCGTCGTTCTGACGGCCGGCGGAGTCGGGGCGGGGATCCTTGTACTGGGGAACAACGGCACGGCGGTGGTGCCGACGCCAACGGTCACCCCCACGCCGGAACTGTCCGTCGAGCCGACGGTGTTGGCTTCTCCCGACCTCGCCTCGGACACGCCTGCCCCGGAAACACCGATCCCGGGGCCAACTCCGCAACCCGGCGACGTGTTCATCGGCTACGAGGTCACCGTGCTGCAGGGCGAGAACACCCTCTTCAAGGTCGGCGATGACGGGGCCCTGATTGGCACCAGGGGGGCGAATTTCAGCCGATTCTCGCGGGCGCCGGTGGACGCCCTGGTCGCCACGAACGGCCGGCGCCACTGGCGAACCAGCGAGGGCGAATACACCGGCTGGTCGTACATCAAGGGACAATCGGGCCCATTCCTGATCCGTGAGGTCTACCGGGGGGCCGACGGGCAGCTGCGGTACACCATCCTGCCCGACAGCGACATCTAGCTCCCCAGGCCGAACGCCCGGCCGGTCCGCCCCCTTTCCGCAAGAAACCCCTTGACGGTGAGCCGCTGCCCTGTAGAATGGCGCTCTGTGGATGAAAGTGGGGCCAAATGGGGACTGGTGGTAGATAGCGCGGATGGATCACTCGGCTCTTTTCACCGGCGAGTTTCGGCACGCTCTCGACGACCGTGGTCGGGTGGCGGTGCCTGCGCGCTTCCGCGCCCGGCTTGGCGAGGGGGCCACGCTCTCTCGATGGCTTGACCGATGCCTCGGCCTCTTCCCGCAGGACGAGTGGGCCGAGCTGGCCGCCAAGCTTCGCGCGCTGCCGATCACCAATCCACGGGCGCGGGAGTTCGCCCGCTTCATGTCGTCGGGTGCTGTCGAGGTTGAGCTGGACCGCCAGGGTCGAGTCCTGGTCCCGGGCTACCTGCGCCAGTACGCGGGCATCGGCGAAGGGGAGGTCGTGGTCGTCGGGGCGCTCAATCGTCTCGAGATCTGGGCGCCGTCGGCCTGGGAGCCGTACCGCTCGAAGATCGAGGACGAGCCGGAATCGCTGGCGGAGCATCTCGCCGACCTGGGTATCTGAGGGGTCGTGACGCCGTGACGCGCGCCGCGACTTCGCCATTGATGCGTCTCCGGGCCGGTCGGCCCATCGTTCGACCAACGAGGTGCAACCGCGAATGGGAGAAGGGCACCTGCCGGTCCTCGTCAACGAGGTTCTTGCCTCGCTGGCGGTGGCGCCCGGCAGCTCCGTCGCAGACTGCACGGTCGGCGGTGGTGGGCACGCCGAGCGGCTCCTGGAGGCGTCGTCTCCGGATGGTCGCCTGCTCGGCATCGACGCCGATCGGGCGGCCATCCTGGAGGCGCACCGAGTCCTGGCGCGCTTCGGCGACCGAGTCGTCCTGCGTCAGGGGAATTTTTCCCAGCTCTACGACCTCGCGACCGACGCCGGCTTCATCCCGCTCGACGCCGTCGTGTTCGACCTGGGCATCTCGTCCTACCAGCTCGCCGACGCGCGGCGTGGATTCAGCTTTGCGGCCGATGCGCCGCCGGACATGAGATTCGATGAAGACCGTGGTCTATCGGCCCTCGACGTCATCGACCGATCGTCGGAGCGAGAGCTCGCCGGAATTCTCGCGACGTTTGGTGAAGAACGCCGTGCAGGCCGCATCGCGAAGGCGATCCTGGCGGCGCGTGCGGAAGGGCGGCTCGTGAGCTCCGCCGATCTGGCCGCCGTCGTGTCGGCAGCCGTGCCCGTCCGCGGAGCGGACCGGGGCCGGATCCATCCCGCGACCCGCACGTTTCAGGCCCTGCGGATCG
>JAYUGK010000185.1:0-5004 GCA_043738415.1 Chloroflexota bacterium
CGTCGACGCATCGCCGTCCCTGGCACTGACCGAACGCCACGCCGGTGGCGCGCTTGAGCTCGTCAACCGTGCGCCATCCAGCGTCGATGGCGGCATACACCTGCTCGGTCGGCGTCAGGCGGCAGATGCAGGCGTAGTGCCGCGGCATCGGTTCGAGAGCGCGCGGGCGACCGCTGATCGTGACCGAGGCGGGTGGCGCGGCCGGGTCGATCCCCAGCAGTCGGGCCAGGTTGGGGTCGGGTCGCTCCAGCCGCAGCCGCGCGGCGCGGATCGCGAATGGGGTGGCCAGATCGCCCTCGATCAGTGCCGCGCGCACCGACCAACCAGCGGGATCCGCCCAGGCCCAGAATAGGGTGGCGCCAGCGAACTGCGGCAGCTCGTCGTCGATCACCAGCAGCTCATCGACGACGGTACGCCGCAGCGGGCCGACCTCCAGGCTGCCGGTGAGCGGAGCGGCCAGGCGATCCCAGGCCGGCAGCGGGGCGAGCGGATGCGTGGTCATCGGTCCGGCTCGGGAGCCAGGCTGCGATAGCGCGAGCCGTACCACAGAAGCGGCTCGCCCGCGTCGTCGTAGCCGGCCGCCACGATCTCGCCGATGAAGATCGTGTGGTCGCCACCCGGATGACTGGCGGTGATGCGACAGTCGAAGAAGGCAATCGCCCCGTCGAGGATCGGCGAGCCGGTCTCGGCCTCGTGCCACGCCGCGTCGCAGAAGCGCTGCAACTTGGCAGCCGTGGTCGCCTGGGCGAAACACTCGGCGAGCGGCTGCTGCTCTTCGGACAGCACACTCACCGCAAACGAGTGGCTCCCCATGATCGCCACGTGGGTCTCGCTGCTGCGGCTGATGCTCGCCGCCAGCAGCGGCGGGTCAATGCTTACCGAGGCGATGGCGTTGGCGGTCATCCCGGCCAGCAGCGGACCGTGGCGGGCGGCCACCACCGTGACCCCCGTGGCAAAGCGGCCCATCATCGCCCGCAGCGAGCGCCGCTGATCGTCGTTCATCGGCACGGCAGTCGCTCCGCTGGGCATGCGCTCGATCCGGTCGAGCGGCATCAGCGATAGCGCTCCAGCTTCTCGATGATAGCGTTGGCGATCGCCCATTCGGCGGCATTCGGCGGGCGGCCACGACGCAGGTGGACGAGCGGCACGGTATTCCATGACGGCCCGTCCTCGCGAGGGATGTGGATCGACAGGTCGCCACGATCGAGCAGAGCCACGATCGTCGCGCCGCGCTCTCCACCGCGCGCAAGGGCGCGCTCCATCTGGCGCAGGAACTCGTCGGGCGGCCCGAACTCCTGCCCGATGCGCATCGCCATCAGACCCGACGAAGGTGGCAGCGAGGCCGCCGGATCCGCCTCTAGATCCATCCCAGCGCCCCGAACAGCCAGCCAAAGAAGGTGAAGCTGCCGATGAGGGTGAAGCCGATGACCGCCAGCAGGATGACGAGGCCGATGGCGCTTGCCCAGGCCGGAACCGCAGCCGGCGGCGTTGCGACCGAGCCCTGGGCCAGCCACACCGCCATGGCGTCCCCGTCGATCCGCAGCTCCACGTCGTCGTCGAGCGGCACCAGCACCACGCGCTCGCGCGATCCGCTACCGGGCTCCCCGGTCAGCAGGGCGCGCGGTGCATCGGCCTCGCGGAGCAGCACGGCGTGATTGCCGACCGCGTTGCTGAGCGGGAATGCCTCCAGACGGCCGGTGCTGCCGACCGGGATCGCATGCTGCTGATCCTCCATGCGGCGAGGATACCAGCCGTCAGCCGTCGAGCAGCGCCAGGGCGGGGGCGAGGGCCATGATCGAGTCGAGCGTGATCGGGTCGAGCACCAGCTGGACATGGGATACCCCCTCGGCGGCGAAGACCCGCAGCGTTTCGGCGAGGATCGCCGGCTCGCCGGAGATCGGCTCGATGTCGGGCCCGATGAGATCGCCCGGCTGGCGTCCCTGGCCCCCGGGGAAGCCGATGAACAGGGCCAGTGTGCGCTCCACCTCGGCCGGGTCGCGCCCCGCCGTGCGGCAGGCCGCGTCAATCGCGTCGCGCATTGGCCGATAGCCCTCCGGCGAATTGCCGAACCAGGTGAACCAGGCGTTCCACGCGTCGACGTGCGGCAGGGTGATGGCCAGCATGCGCGGCCCCTCGGAGCCGACTATCAGCGGCGGCCCGCCGGGGCGAGGCCCGCGTGGCAGCAGCTCGCAGTCGTCGAGCTCGAAATATGTGCCGTGATGATCGCAGCGGCCCTCGCGCAGGAGTCTTCGCACGATCGTGAAGGCCTCCTCGAAACGGCTCACCCGGTGGTCGAACGGGAAGCCATACGCCCGATACTCGGCCTCGTTCCAGCCGGCGCCGAGCCCCAGGATCAGGCGCCCGCCGCTGATCTCGTCGACCGTCGCCGCCATCTTGGCCAGCAGTGCGGGGTTGTGGAAGCTGGTGGCAGCCACCAGCGGACCAAGCTCGACCCGTTCGGTTACCGCGGCTAATCCGGCCAACGTGGTCCACGCCTCCCACGGCCCGCGTGACGGCCGGCCGTCACCGCGATACAGGAGGTGATCCCCGACCCAGATCGAGTCGAGGCCGATCGCCTCTGCTCGGAGCGCCATCTCGCGCAGCTCCGCCCAGCCAACCTGGCGCTCCACCTCGGGAAGCTGCACGCCGATCTTGAGCGGTCTCGTCACCTGCCGATTGTGGCGTGTCAGGCGACCCGCTTGCGTTTCTTGTTCACGTAGTCGACCAGCAGGTATTCACCGAGGCGCTCCGGCTCGACATAGAAGGCGCGCCCGCGGTTGATGCGGCTCATCAGGTCCACGAACTCGGAGAGGGTGCGTGATCGCTCCAGCATGAAGGTGTTGATCACGATCCCCTCTCGCGTGGCGCGGCCGACCTCCCGCAGCGTTGACTGCACAGTGCGGGCGGTGGGCGGGTAGGCGAACTCGACCTGGCCATGCGAGATGTGGGCGGTCGGCTCCCCGTCGGTGATGACCACGATCTCCTTGTTGCCGCCGCTGCGTCGCCCGAGCAGCTGGCGGGCGATGATCAGCGCGTGCTGCAGGTTGGTGCCGTACTCGAATTCGAACGGCGACAGGGTGGCGATCGCCTCGGGCTTGATCAGGCGGGCGTAGTACGCGAACCCGACCACGTACAGCCGATCGCGCGGGTACTTGGTCTGGATGAGCGTGTGCAGCGCCATGGCCACCCGCTTGGCGGCGGTCGAGCACCCGCGCAGCAGCATCGATCGGCTCATATCGAGCAGCAAGACGGTCGAGGAGACCGTCGTCTCCTCCGGGCGGAACACCTCGAAATCATTGGGCGCGATGCGCACCGGGGTCCCCGTGCCGCTGCGGGCCATGGCATTGAAGAGCGTCCTGTTGAGGTCGATCAGGAACGGGTCGCCGTACTCGAACTGCTTCGTCTCGTCGCCGGGCTCCCCCCCGCTGCCTGGCATCGGCAGCTGGTGACCACCAAGTGACTCGCGGCGAAGCCGGCTGAAGATCTCGGTCAGAGCGCGCATGCCGAGCTTTCGGGCCGCCCGCGGAGTGAGATCAAGCCGGTCGCCGTCACGCTGCAGATAGCCCGCATCCTCGAGGGCTCGGGTCAGCTCGCGCAGCTGCTCGAGATCGTCGGATGCCTCGGCGCCACCCAGATCGCGCAGCGCAGCGGCGTCGATCCGCTCCAGGCCGTCCGGATCGCGGGCGCCCAGCAGCTCCTCCTCCATCGCGTCGTAGCGCTGCTGCCGGTCGATGGCATCGAGGGCATCGGGCAGGCCGAGCGGCTGATCGCCGCTGAACGGGTACGGCTCGCCGAACGACTCGCCGGGTCGCAGCGCCTGGAGCGCAGCGGCGAGGCGGGCGAGGTCCCACTTCAGGCGGTCGTCTCGCAACAGCTCGTCCATCATGTCGCGAAGCTCGGAGCGCATCTCGGGGCTCAGGCTGGCCATCAGCGACGCCATCTGCGCGGCCTGGCGGTGCAGGTGATCGATCAGCTGCTCGAGGCTGGCGATGCCGGGGGGGAAGAAGCGCCCGTGGATCGCCATGAAGCGGCCGAAATCGGCAGGCGTATCGCCGCCGGCCGCGTGCTTCTCGAGCAGTGTGTTGAGGTCGCGCACCATGGCGCGCACCCCGTTGAGATCTTCGGGGGTGATCCCCGCCACGCCCTGCTTGAGCCCGGAGAAGTAGGTCTGCAGCAGCTGCTGGCGCAGCTCGTCGGTGAGCGCCCGGAAGGCGTCGCGCGCGTCGGCGTCCATGAACTCGTAGTCGGCCAGGGCGCGGAGCCGGCCGGCGAGATCGGGCGGCAGCTCCGCCAGGCGGTCGCGGTGCTGTTGGGCGGCGCGGCGCAGCACCTCGTCGGCCAGCCGAGCCTGCGCCTGCGCGTCGCCGGGGGCGGCGTCCAACGCGCGCTCCTCCGCCTCGTGCACGCGGCGCTCGATGCCTGCGCGCTCCTGCTCAACGATCTGTCCGACGCGCTCGGTCAGCTTCTCGAAGATGCCGTCGAGATTGGCCCGCGCCAGCTCCTCGGCGCGCCGCTCCTTCAGCCGCTCCAGGATCCGGCGCAGGCCTGGCACGTCGCCGCCGCGCTGCCCCACCATGCCGCGCTGCATCAGGCGTTGCAGGGCATGCCCGATATCGCCTTCGGCCATCAGGTCATCAGACAGGGCGTCGAGCACATCATCGGCGTCAAACGGCGGCAGGGCCTGGCTGCCGTCCCAGGCTGAGTAGTGGTACGAGCTCATCGTCGGGCCGTGAACCTAGCGTGCGTACCGCACGCGTCCGCCGCGCCGCTCCTTGTTGAGTCGGCGATTGAGATGCAGGCCTTCGAGCACGAACTCCACGCCGCTCGCCTTCCCCGCCGACGCCTCACCGACATTCAGTCGCGCAACGGCTCGATCCAGCTCGGGCATCTCGGCCACCAGCTGCTCATGCACGCTCGAGGCGACTCCCTCACCGACCTGCGCCTCACCCCCGGCCTCGAAGCGCTCGACCAGGGGCGTCAGCTCGGTGAGCGAGAAGTGACGGT
>JAYUGK010000186.1:0-1604 GCA_043738415.1 Chloroflexota bacterium
AGGCCTTGACCCGGCAATACCCAGCTGCCGAATCGTGCTCCCGAGCGACGTCTTCACTGCGGGGCAATGAGCAACGACGGGCAGGTCTGCCTCCTGCGCCCCGATCCGCCGGGCCGCTCGGCCTGCGCATCTATTGAGAGATCCGTGGGCGCTTGATCGGCGCGGGCACCTGCGTCATAATCCGACCAGATTGGTCGGAGATCACCAGACCGACGCCTATTTCGCCCGCGCGGCAAGAGCCCGTGCGCCCGTCGTTCAGGACCCGGAGGAAGTCTTCACCCGTGTTCGTTGCCAGTGAATCGGGGCATACTTGGCCCATCTTCATGCAGCGAGTCACGGGCGGCTGAAATCATGGCCAGTCGCTGCCGCGCCTGCCGCCACCTGCTGCCGAAGCCCAACCCCGTCATGCCGCCGCTCGAGCTGCTGGCCGCCCTGGCGCCCCTGATGGCGCCCCTGATGGACGTCGCCGGCGAGTTCGAGGGCTACGGCACCGGCACCCCGTCCGAGTTCCTGCGCTGGCTCGATGTGGATATACAACGCGCTGTTGGCATCCTGGGCGGCCGGCGCTCCGGGATTCCAGCCATTAAGGGAGCCGCATGACCACTGCCCTGCGCCTGCTGCTCTTTCGACCTGCGCCGCCAGCACCCATCTGCGTTCGCCGATGCGCTCGCGGTGCCGTAGGCTGCGCCGTGACTGCCGTGACCGCCATGACCATTCCGCGAACGCACGCCACCTGCTCTTGCGCCTGTCGCTAGGCGGGAGGACCTCTCTCGCCTGACCCGCGCCACGTGCGCGACCGTCGCCTCCCAGCGACGCCCGACCCCTCCTTCCGCCACCCACTCCAGACCGATGCCGGTCGGTTGCTGCCGTCCCACCCTGCTACGCGAGTCCAACCATGTCCGAGCCGTTTGTTCGTTCTGCTGATCCCTACCGAGACCTCGACGTCATTGACGCCCGCGCGCCCCGCTTCAACCAGGCCACCATCGGGACCCTCTCGCTGTTTGCCGTGGTCACCGGCTGGTGGCCGATCCTGGCGCTGCTCGCCGCGCAGCTGGCGATCGGCCTGCGCTTCGGGCGCCGCTACTGCCTGGCCTGCGTCGCCTACTTCGAGCTGGTCCAGCCACGCATCGGGGAGGGCCGCATCGAGGACAGTCGTCCGCCCCGCTTCGCCAACCAGGTTGGTCTGGTCGTGCTGAGCGCGGGCACGCTTGCCTACGCGGTCGGCCTCCATCAGGTCAGCGCCGGGCTCGGCCTGCTGGTCGCCGGGCTCGCCCTGCTCGCCGCCGCCACCGGGCTGTGCGTCGGCTGCGAGATGTACCGGCTCGGCGCCCATCTGCGCGGGATCCGCGCCCGACAATTCGACCGGGTCGAGCTGGTCGACATGGGAGCCCCGAGTGACGGGACGGGCGAGCTGGTGGTGGCGTTCAGCCATCCGCTGTGCACCGATTGCCACGAGCTCATCAGCTGGCTGGAGGCGGATGGTCGGCGGCTGGTGACGGTCGACGTCCGCCAGCGCCCGGAGCTCGCACGTAAATATGGAATCGCCCTGGTGCCGACGGCGGTCGTGGTCGCCGCCGATGGCCGCGTGACGGCGCGCCTGGCCG
>JAYUGK010000187.1:0-1604 GCA_043738415.1 Chloroflexota bacterium
CTGGCCCGGGCCTCGTCGAGCTGCTGGATCGGCACATGCACGGCCCCGGTCCGCACGTCATGCAGGGCCTGGTGACGCTGGCTGAAGGTGCCGCGCACCGTGTCCTGGCCGGTGAGCCGAACCGGGATGCCGTCGACTAGCAGGGAGGCGAGCGCCAGCGATTCGGCATGGGCCCAGTCCAGTCGGGGATCCGGCTCGGCCAGGGCCGCACGCCGCCGCTCGAGCTGCCTGGCCAGTTTCTGGTTGAGGTTGAATCCGGCCGGCCGGCTCAGCAGTTGCTCGTTGAGGCGCATGAGCACGTCTGGGGCAACCGCGGTGTGGGGCTCTGGCGCCTCTTCGGTGGAGATCGCCTCGGCCCCGCGGTCGAGCTGCGGCTCGGCATGCAGCTTGCGCACCCCGGCCTGGCGGGCGGCGAGCTCCTGGGCCACGGTCGCGCCAAATGCAGCGGCCTCCGCCTCGCTCACTACCCGTGCGCTCACCAGCGCGGACCGATAGATCTCGCGGACGCTGGGGTGCACGGCGATCGCGGCGGCCATCAGCGGCTGGGTGTAGGCGGGCTCGTCACCCTCGTTGTGGCCGAAGCGCCGGTATCCGACCAGGTCGATCACCACGTCGGCATGGAAGTGGGCCCGGTACAACATGGCCAGCCTGGCCGCCGCCAGGCATGCCTCGGGATCGTCGGCGTTGACGTGCACGATCGGCACGTCAAAGCCCTTGGCCAGGTCGGAGGAGTAGTCGGTTGAGCGGCCTTCGCGAGGATCGGTGGTGAAGCCGACCTGGTTGTTCGCGATCAGGTGCACCGTGCCGCCTGTGCTGTAGCCCCCCAGGCGGGCCATGTTGAAGGTCTCGGCCACCACGCCCTGCGCGGCGAAGGCGGCATCACCGTGAATCAGCAGCGGCAGCGTCCGGTCCGGGTCGACCGCCGCGAGTCGCTGATGGCGATCGGTCTGCTGGGCGCGCGCATGTCCTTCGACCACGGGGTTGACCGCCTCCAGATGGCTCGGATTCGGTGAGAGGGTGACGTGCAGGTCGAGCCCGCCCGGCGCGTGGAAGGTGCCCTCGGCGCCGAGGTGGTACTTCACATCGTCCGTGCTCCCCTTGGCCGCGGCCGCCGCAGCGCCGGCGCGGCCCGCCTCGAACTCGGCCAGGATCGCCTCGTGGCTGACGCCGACCACGTGCGCCAGCACGTTCAGCCGGCCCCGGTGCGCCATCCCGATCACGACGTTACCGGCGCCGGCGGCTGCGGCATCGGCAAGGATCCGGTCGAGGATCGGGACCATGGTGTCGAGCCCCTCGATGCTGAACCGCTTCTGACCCAGGTAGGCCTTGTGCAGGAAGTGCTCGAGCCCCTCGACCGCGGTCAGTCGTTGCAGCAGCGCGCGCTTCTCGTCGGCGGTCAGCGGCGTTCGATGGGCGCCCGACTCAATCACCTCGCGCAGCCAGGTGCGCTCCTCGTGGCTGGCGATGTGCTCGACCTCGTAGGCGATCGGGCCGCAGTAGGTGGCGCGCAGCGCGGGCAGCGCCTCGGCCAGGGTCGTGCCCGGGACGCTGATCCCCAGCAGCGCGGCGGGGATGGTGGCCATCGCCTCCGGGGTGAGGCCGAT
>JAYUGK010000188.1:0-1597 GCA_043738415.1 Chloroflexota bacterium
CGGCGATCGCCTCGTTCTCGAACGACTCGTGCGCCATGACATGGCACCAATGGCAGGCCGAGTAGCCGATCGACAGGAAAATCGGCCGATCCTCCCCGCGCGCCCGCTCAAGCGCCTCGGGCCCCCATGGATACCAGTCGACAGGGTTGTGGGCATGCTGGAGGAGGTAGGGGCTCGTCTCGGCGGCCAGGCGGTTGGTCATGACCAACCAAGTGTGTCACCTCGGGGAGCGTTGCACCGTTCTGGCTACGGCCACAGCCGGAACTCCGTCAAGCCGAGCGTCGTCGGTCCCTCACCCGAGCAGGGTGGGACCGGGCTCACCCCACCGACCGGCACGTTCACCGGCACCCAGGCAGGCCAGCTGCCCAGCTTCACCGCGAGCGTCACGGGCACTGTCGGGTCGCTTCCGCACCAGTTGCTCCACTCGGCGCCGCCGATGTACGAGGCACCGGGCTCGAGCACGACCGGTCCGCCAGCTACCAAGGACCCCGACCCTACAAGCACGGTCCCCTGGGCGTCTTCGATCTGCACCGACACCGACGGTGGGAGGCTGCAGGCCGACCGGCCGGGGGCGAGCGCGATCGTCACCATCGTGCCGCGAGAGCCGGCGGCGCCGCCCCAGGACTCCGCCGTGAACGTGACGTCCGAGCGGTCGCAGGTGCCATCGCCGGGCGAGACAGGCGCTGAAACTGTGGCTGAGGGTGTGGCCGAGGTCGTGCCGCCGATATCTGGATTTGGTCCCGACAGAATGCTGCTGATGACCGCGACGCTGAGCGCCGCAGCCACAGCGACTCCGACGAGCATCCCCGCTCGCAGGACCGGGGAGGGTCCTGGGCGCCTGCTCGGCCCGACGTCCAGGTTCGCCGGCAGCCGGCTTGGGGCGTATTTCTGCTCGCGCGGCCCATGCTGCGACCGCAGCTGCCGCTCCAGTTCCTCGTGGTTCATCGTGATGTCTCCTCGCCGAGCGCGACGCGCAGTGCGTCGAGTGCACGGCTTACATGACTGCGCACCGATGGAGCGGCGATTCCCAGGATCGCGCCGATCTCCTCGTACGGCAGGTCCGCTCGATAGCGCAGGTAGACCGCGAGACGCTGGCGTTGCGGCAGGCCCTCGACGGCGTCCCAGATAGCCATCCGATCAGCGATGTCGACGGCGGATCGCCGCTCTGGCTGCGCGCCGAGCCGGTCGGCCAGCAGTCGAACGCGGCGACGCCAGCGATGACGATCCATCGCCAGCCGATAGATCGCGCGGAAGGCCCAGGCGTCCAGCCGTTCGATGATGGCCCCGTCGCAGAGCGCCGACCAGAGACGAACGAGCGTCTCCTGGACGGCATCATCGGCCTCGTCGGGAGAGAGGCCAAGGTGACGGGCGAGCCCCCACAGCTCGGCGCCGCGCTCCGCCTGCAGGCCTACGATGCCGACACGATGCGGATCGGTCTCGACAGAGGGCTCAGGGAGCATGTGCGCCAACGGATCCAAGGTAGTGCTCGTGATCATGCTCTTCCGACGTGGGGCAACCCAGAAACGTTGAAGTCGCGGCCTCCCACCGCGTCAGATGGGTCGCTCGCTCGCAAACTGCTCGGCGTACAGGTGCGCGT
>JAYUGK010000189.1:0-4963 GCA_043738415.1 Chloroflexota bacterium
GGCTGGAACGCAACCAGCAGGCAGGCGACCAGGATGAGCACCGGCACGATGCGCTGAAACGCGCTCGCCGGCAGGACCAGCAGGAGGATCGCGCCGGTCAGGCCACCGAGGACAGACGCGATCCCGATCGGCACCGCGCGTGCACGTTGGCCGGCCAGCTCCCTCCGATAGCCGACGGCCCCGCTGATCGAGCCGGGCACCAGTCCGATCGTGTTGGAGACGTTGGCCACGATCGGCGCATACCCGAAGGCCAGCAGCGTCGGGAAGGTGATCAACGAGCCGGAGCCGACGATGGTGTTGATGGTCCCTGCCGCCAGCCCGGCGGCGAGGATCGCAGCGCCTTCGAGCGGAGTCACGCGACGGAGAATGACGGGCCGTGATGAACGCCGCAAGGATGCTCCCTGCTAACGTTGGCCCGCGATGAAGGACCCCAGCACTGCCGATGGGCCGCCCATGAGCCACGAGACGATTCGGGAGGACACGCCGGCGCGCGTGCGCAAATTCGTCTTCGATCATTTCCTCGAGCACGCGACGCCGCCGGTGGTGGAACAGTTGATGACCGCCTTCTCGTTGTCGCGCAACGAGGCGGCCGGGGTGCTTCACGACCTCGAGTCGGCCCGCCACATCGCCCTGGTCAGCGGCACCGACCGCATCCTGATGGCCTTTCCCTTCTCGGCGGTCGCCACGCCATTCCGGGTCACGGTACGGGGTCGCCAGTACTTTGCGAACTGTTCGTGGGATGCCATTGCCTTCCACGCCATGCTCGGCGAGCCGGTCCTCGTGGATTCCTTCTGCCATCACTGCGCCGCGCCGATCGGCGTCCAGTTGAGCGACGGACGCGCGACCCTGGTGGACCCGGCGGAGGCCCTCGTCTACCTGGCCCTGCCGCCTACCCAGTGGTGGCAGAACATCACCACGACCTGCTCGAACACGATGGTCTTCTTCGCGTCCCCGGAGCATCGGGACGCGTCGGCCCTGTGCATGTCGGCGGACTTGGCGGTCTCACTCACGCCGAACCAGGTGCACGCCCTGAGCGTTCCGATCTACGCCCGCAAGTTCGCCATCGACTATGCCCGGCCCTCGAAGCAGGAACTGCTCGACCACTTCGCTGCCATCGGTCTCAGCGGCGACTACTGGAAGCTGTGACGGGCCGAGCCGCATCGGCCGGCAGAATCCGAAAAGGGCTCCCTCCCGGACCGCGCAGCGCTCGGAAATGCCGCTCGTCGAGGGTCAGCAGCTCGCGCACGCCGTACCGCATGGCCAGCACGACCAGGGAGGCGTCGGCCAAACCGATGCCGAAGTCCGCATGGCTGCCGATGACGCGTTCCGCCGCCGCGATGTCGTCGGCGTCGAAGGACTCGAGGCGGTAGACGCCTCGACCTACCTCTGCCAGCAGGGCGCGCTCGGCCATGATTCCTACCCGCGTGGCCAGGAGGTAGTCGAGCTCGGCCAGGACGAACGGCGAGAGAATCCATGGCGGCTCCGCCGCACGCAACGCGTCGGCGGCGGCTCGATGTTGCTGTTGACTCGCATCCAGGGCTGCCAGCAGTCCGCTGGTGTCGAGGACGATCACCGCTCGCCGAAGCCGCTCAGGTTCTCGTCCACGCGCCCGGCGAGGTCCGCTTGCCCGCTCTCGAATAGCGGAATCCGGGCTTCCGCGATCTGATGCGAAGCGACGACCGTGCCGATCCCCTCGCGGATCAGGTCCGCTTCGCTCCGGCCGGTCGCCTGCGCCGCGCGGCCCAGCGCCCGCTTCAGGTCGTCGGGGAGGTAGACGGTGGTCTTCTCCATGCCACCCATCGTACCATACGTTTGGGTGGCACAGATCCCGCGCTGTAGGCAGGCGCGGCGGCGCGCTACCTCGACGCCAGCGAGCGCCCCAGCAGGCGTGCCATCAGGAACGCCCAGATCGGAAGCACGATCTCGTAGCCGATGCCGCCCAGGTAGGTGAGCGGATGATCCTGTCCTCCCATCAGCAGGCCGATGGCGAGGACGACGAACCCGAGGCCGCTCACCACCCCAAGCCAGCGCACCGGGTTCAGCCACGGTCCAGCCAGCAGGCTGGCTCCGGCGATCCAGAGTCCGATGCCGATATCGGCATACGACTCGATGGCGAAGGCGCCGGTGGCGCCGGCCTTATAGTCGAACGTCAGCGCTCCCGCGATCAGCAACAGCTGGACGGCCGACCAGGTCAGCACTGCGATCCATCCAAAGGCCTGGGCCGCCTGCGCCAGTGGGGTGGGCGTCCGGCCGCCGAGCTCGTAAAACGCCAGCATCAGCGGGGCGAGCGCGAGGGTCATGACCAGCAGCGCGAGGTCGTTGACGGTCCCCCACGGCTGGCCGATCCAGCAGAACAGGCCGATCGTGACCAGCCCGACCAACGCAGCACTCGCCAGGACATATGCCGCGAGGGCGGCATTGCTCACGATTCGCTGCGTCCGCAAGGACCTCATACCTGGGTCGTCATCCAGCTCATAGCCGCTGCCCAGGTCGCGCTGCACGGCTCAACTTTACGCGGCTCCTCCATGCGACCATGTGGAAGAATTGGGAACTGGCAGCCGCACGAAGAAATGGAGGGTGCGATGAATGAATCTCCGGCTGCACCGGAAAAGACATCCGATGCCTTCGTAGCTCGGATCTTTGAAGCGAGCCTCGGCATGTTCGATGTGATGGCCGTCTACCTCGGCGATCGGCTGGGGCTCTATCGGTCCCTGAGAGACGACGGGCCGGCAACCGCCCCGCAGCTGGCTTCCCGGGCAGGGATCGACCCGCGCTACGCGCAGGAATGGCTCGAGCAGCAGGCGGTGACCGGAATCCTCGACGTGGCCGATGCGGCAGGTGAGCCGGATGACCGTCGCTACTCGCTCCCTGCGGCATACGTCGACCCGCTGCTGAATCCCGACAGCCCCTACTCGATTGCGCCGCTCAGCCGTTCCCTCGTCGCTTGCGGCAAGGTCATGGCTCAGCTGCTGGAGGCCTATCGGACCGGTGGCGGCGTCGAATGGTCCGAATATGGGCCCGACATGATCGAGTCGCAGGGCGATTTCAACCGTCCATGGCTCCTCAACTCCTTTGGATCGCAGATCCTGCCGGCCATCCCGGCAATTCACGAGCGCCTGACCGCAAACCCGCCCGCCCGGGTCGCGGATGTCGCATGCGGCGTCGGCTGGGCGGCGATCGCGATTGCGAAGGCCTACCCGAACGTCAGGGTGGACGGCTTCGATCTCGACGAATCCTCGATCGAGCTTGCGCGGCAGAACGCGCGCGACGCCGGAGTGAGCGATCGAGTGACCTTCGAGCGGCGGGACGCCGCCGACCCGTCGGCCGCTGGCCAGTACGACCTGGCGGTGATCATCGAGGCGGTGCACGACGTCTCGCAACCGGTCGAGGTCCTTTCGGCGGTGCGGGGCATGCTCCGACCGGACGGCGTGGCTCTCATCGCCGATGAAAAGACCGAGGATGCATTCACGGCGCCGGCCAGCGAGACCGAGCGGCTCTATTACGGCTACAGCCTCTTCACCTGTCTTCCCGCAGCGATGACCGAGCGCCCTACCGCCGCGACCGGGACCGTCATCCGCGAGCAGACCATGCGCGCGTATGCCACAGCGGCCGGGTATGCCACCACCGAGCGACTCGACGAGCCCGAGCTCGACATGCTCCGCTTCTATCAGTTGACGCCGTAGCGCGGTTACCGAACGAGAATCACCCCAGGCCCACCGGGAACGGCTTGAAATGCCGAGTCCGTGGTCAGGACGGCAAGGCCCAGCCCGAGGCCAAGGGCGAGGCACAGCCGGTCCGCCACGACATGGGCCGCGAGGGCAGCGTTGCTCACCTACACTTGACCGATGCAGATCTGCAGATCCTGCAGCGCAGAGAACCCCGCGGAGATGCGCTTCTGCGGCAAGTGCGGCGCGGCCCTTGAGACGTCTGCGGCGGCAATGCGTGAAGTCCGCCGGACCGTCACCGTCGTCTTCACCGATGTGACCGGTTCCACGGCCATGGGCGAGCGCCTGGACCCGGAGTCCCTGCGACGGGTGATGAGCCGCTACTTCGCCGCCATGCGCGAGGTGCTCGAACGCCACGGCGGCACCGTCGAGAAGTTCATCGGCGACGCGGTGGTGGCGGTCTTCGGCATCCCGACCCTCCACGAGGATGACGCGCTGCGTGCCGTGCGCGCCGCGGCCGGCATGCGCGAAGCGCTCGCCACCCTGAACGAAAGACTGATGGCCGATGTCGGCGTCGCAATCGCCATGCGAACCGGGGTGAACACCGGAGACGTGGTGGCAGGTGACCCGAATGCGGACGGATCGCTGGTCACCGGCGACGCGGTCAACGTGGCCGCGCGCCTCGAGCAGGTGGCCGCCCCCGGCGAGATCCTGCTCGGCGAGGCCACCCATCGGCTCGTTCGCGAGGCGGTGGTCGTTGAGCCGGTCGAGCCCCTCGTGCTCAAGGGAAAGGCCAGGCCGACCGCCGCCTTCCGCCTGCTGAGCGTGATCGAGGGGGTCGAGCCGTATGCGCGACATCTCGACTCCCCGATGGTCGGACGAGAGCGGCAGCTCGATGCGCTCCGACGAGCCTTCGACGACACCACCACCGACCAGGCGTGCCACCTCTTCACGATCCTGGGAACCGCCGGCGTCGGAAAGTCCCGGCTGATGGAGGAGTTCGTGGAGAGCGTCGGGGGGCGGGCCACGGTCCTCCGCGGCCGATGCCTCTCCTACGGCCAGGGCATCACGTTCTGGCCTGTCGCCGAAGTCGTGCGAGCGGCCGCCGGACTGGCGGACTTCGACGACCCCGAGACGGTCGAGCGCAGGATCAACGAGATGCTGCAAGGGGTCGAGCACGCAGGCGCCATCGCCGCGCGACTTGCGGAATTGATCGGAGCCACCAGCGGCTCCGCCACCCCGGAGGAAGCGCAGTGGGCCGTGCGCAGGCTGTTCGAGGTGATCGGCGAGCGTGGACC
>JAYUGK010000190.1:0-1593 GCA_043738415.1 Chloroflexota bacterium
GGGACCGGGACAGAGGCGGTCACAGCCACCATTCGCCAGATGCGGCGCCGGTGGTTGGAACTGTATGGCGATGACCCGTTCTTCGCCGAGGACTGATCGATGAGGGGGGCGCTCCGCCGCTGGCCTGCCGCCCTCGCGGGGGCGATCGGCCTGGCGCTGGTTGGCCCGATGCTGGTCGCGGGGCATGCCGAGCTGGTCAGCAGCTTCCCGGGCGATGGCGCCAGCGTGCCGGAGGCACCGCCGAACCTCACAATGACCTTTACCGAGCCGATCGACCCGATCACCGCCTTCGTCGAGGTGGTCGGAGAGGACCGGGTAGCCATCCCCGGGTTCGGCAGCTTGACCGTCGACCAGGCCGGCACCACGGCCAGCGTGCCGCTCTCGACACTGCCACCGAGCCTGTACACCGTTCACTACCGGGTCACCTCGGCGAACGATGGCCATGTGCTCGAAGGGAGCTGGTCGTTCCTCGTTGACCCCACCGGCACGCGCCCGCCGCCCGGGATTGCCGGGGCCAGCAGCTCCCTGTCCTCCGACCCTGCGGCGGCGCTCGCCCGCTGGCTGGCGCTGCTCGCCGGCCTCGCGCTGCTGGGCACGGTCATCTTCTGGGTCGCCTCGGCACGGCCTGCGCTGACCGGGCTGAGCATCGCTGCGCCGATGTTGACGGTCCCCTGGATCACCCTGGCGGCCTGCAGCGCGCTCGCGTTCGCCGCATTGGCCGTGCACCTGATCCTGGCCGCGGCGCCCCTTGCCACCGCGGCTGCCTCGAGCGGAGGAGGTGGATTCCCGCTCGACTTCGCCGCGCCGTTTGGATCGACCCGGTTCGCGATGGCGATGCGCGTCTCGCTGGTCGGCTCCGGCGCAGCCTTCCTCCTCACGCTGAGCCGCCGTTCCGTGCTGGCCGTGGGACTTTCCGCGGCACTCTTCCTGGGTGGCCTGGCCCTCGCGGGGCACCCCGCCTCGTCCGGTGGCGCCCTCTTCGGCATTGCTGATTGGCTGCACCTGGTGGCGGTCGCCACCTGGCTCGGAACGCTGCCCGGTTTCTTCGTGCTGGTGGGCCGCTTGCGGGGCAGAGACGCAGCCCGGACCGAGATCGGCGACGTCCTTCGCCGGCACTCGCGACTGGCCATGGTCGCAGCCCCCGTGGTAGCCCTGACCGGCGTGGCCAACTCACCGCTGCTGCTGGGCAGCTCCCGAGCCCTGGTGGCGAGCGACTACGGAAACCTGCTGATCGCCAAGGCGCTCCTTTTCAGCCTGGCGCTTGCGATCGGATCGGCCAACTTCTTCCTGGTCCGCGCCGGCTCGCTGCGGCGCTCTCTGCCCCTGATCGGTGCTGAGCTGCTGATCGGCGTTTTGGCCGTGCTGGTGGCATCGGGCCTGGCCACGGCGCAACCTGCAGCCAACCGACCGCCGGGGCTGGTCCGCTCGGCCGTGGGCGCGACGCAGCTTTTCGGTGCCGCCGGGGAGACGGCCGTCCACCTGGTCGTCAACCTGCCGACGCCCGGCCTCCAACGGTACCAGGTCAGCGTGACGGACGCCCTGAGCGGCGCTTTCCGCACCGACGTGGAGAAGGTGACATTGGTCTTCCGGCCG
>JAYUGK010000191.1:0-4954 GCA_043738415.1 Chloroflexota bacterium
GCGCCGGCGGTCAACTCTGAACGGTCGTACCGGTACTGCTCGACGCAGCGCAGCACCGCGGTTGCCGAACGGGCCTCGTGGTCCCGCTCCGGGATGTACCGGAGGGTGACCTTTGCGGAGCGGCCGGGGAGGAGCACCGTCGGATCGATCTGGATCGACCAGGGCCCTTCGCTCATCGCCTCAGTCCCCAACTCCCGCGGACAACGAAGTGTCCCGAAGGAACTGCGCCCGTCGCCGCGGTGCGAGACCGCCACGCCGGTACCGGAACGCTTGATGCAATCTCGTGATCCAGTATCGCTGCCCCTTCGGGACAACCGAAGAATAGCCGCCGCCCGACGAGGCGGACAAGCCCACTTATCCCCGACTTTCGGGCCAAGGGCGACGCTTTTCCACAGCCGATCCCCAAGACCGGCGCCGGTGGCCGGCGCACCCTATCGCGACGTTGGTCGTGGATGGCGTCCCGGCGCCACAAGGTCGTAGCTGTGGTCGATCATCCCGAGCACCTCATCGTCGGCGATCGAGTCGTCGAGGACGAGCGTGTTCCAATGGCGCTTGTTCAGGTGGTAGCCTGGGCCAACCGCGGGATGAGCCCGGCGCAGCGCCTCCGCCAGGTCAGGGTCGCACTTGAGGCTGATCCGCATCGGCTGGACGTCACGGCTGAGGATGGCGAAGATCTTGCCGCTCACCTTGTAGACGTCGGGCTCGGCGCCGAACGGGTGGGTCTCTGCAGCCCCCGGTCGGGCGAGCAGGTAGGCGACCAGGTCAGCCTGCTGCATCGGCTCGGTCTTCGGAGAGCAGGAAGTCGGCAATCATGGACGCGACGATATCGGGCGCCTCGAAGGCCACCGCGTGACGGGCGCCGGCGATTCCCTCGTACCGCGCACCGCGGATGCGCTCGGCCACCGAACGCGTGATCGCCGGGTTGACGACCTGGTCGGCAAGCGGGCCGATCACCAGCGTCGGCGCGGTGATCTTCGACAGGTCGAGGTGCTCAGAGGTCCGATGCTCCGCCAGAAATCGTGTCAAAAAGGCGGCCGTACCCGGGAGCCTCAGGGGGTCGACGTAGCCTCGGGCCAGCTCGCGTGCCGGAACGCCGCTGCGTGCCGACGCGAGACGAAGGGCGCGTGACGCCGCCAGGCGAGCGAGGCGCGGGAAGCGAATCGCCAGCCGCAGGCCGCCATCGCCGAGCCATAGCGTGCGGCTCGGATCGACCGACGCGATCAGCACGAGCCGATTCACCCGGTCCGGATGCTCGGCCGCCAGGCGCTGTGCCAGGCCACCACCCCAGGAGAGGCCGGCCACGTCGGCACGCGCCCATCCCAGCGCGTCCAGCACACCGGCGAGGCGTGCCCCATATGCCTCGCCGGTCAACGGCCGGGTCGGGAAGCGGGAGCTCCACCCGAATCCGACCATATCGACCGCTGCCATCTGGAAGCGGTTCGCGAGGCGATCCATCACCGCCCGCCATCCGAGGGCGTGTGACGCATAGCCGTGAACCAGCAATAGACGCGGACCGGCTGAGCCGCGCTCGACCACGTGCACGCGCTCTCCATCAACCTGGAGATAGCGGTTGGCGCCCCAGGTGACATACGGCAGGGGTGCGTCTTCGCTCGTCACTCGACCGATTCTAGGACCGCGCGCCTCCGACGGCGGAGGGTAGAATTCGTCACCATCGACTTGCAGGAGGGATTGAAGGAGCGATGTCACACCGCGAGAAGAAGGCAATAGGATCCGGGACAAAGGCCGATCCCTGGAAGCTCAAGACGCCGAGCGGCACCTCGGAATACGAGATGTACCGCGACGAGACGCTCGATCCGCCGGCCATCGTGTGCCAGGTCGGCACGACGCAGCTCCGCTATCACCTGAGCGCAATCGAGGACCTGCATGCCATGCTGAAGAAGCACGGCGACTGGCTGCTTCTCGGCAGCGCAGACGAGCAGAAGCCGGCGGCCGAGTGGACCGTGGAGGCATGGGGCCGCTGGGAGGGGAATCCGGTCGGGGGCTGGTACGGGCTCAAGAAAGGCCTGCGCGGCCGTTTCGGGATGTACATGCCGCCGCTGCTGGAGGCGCTGGGACTGGCCGAGGTGGAGCACAACCCCAAGAACAATCGGATGCGAGCGCTCTAACCTGTCCGTATGCCGGCCACGCACTACCTTCTGCACGCGGGCTACGTCACCGACGATGGCGTTGCGAGCAGCGTCAGCCTGGTGCTCGACGGCGAGGCTGTGATGGTCGTCGATCCGGGCATGGTCGCCGATCGGGACCTGATCATCGGTCCGCTGCGAGCGCTCGGAATCGGGCCGGAGCAGGTGACCCACGTGGTCGTCACCCACCACCATCCGGATCACACCGTCAACATCGGTCTCTTTGCGAATGCCGAGGTGGTTGACTTCTGGGCCCGATACCGGGGCGACCAGTGGCTGGATCACGATGGGGACGGGTATCAGGTCAGTGAGCACGCGCGGCTGATTCTGACCCCAGGCCACACCGACGAGGATGCGACGCTATTGGTCGAGACCGATGATGGCGTAATTGCGTGCACGCACGCCTGGTGGCGCGGAGACCGCACGCCGGAGCTGGATCCGCTTGCCAACGATCAAGTGGCACTGGAGGCAAGCCGGGCCCGCATCCTGGCCGAGGCCGATACGGTTGTGCCCGGGCACGGCTCCCCATTTGCCAGCGGGCGCCCCCGCTGAGGGTCCATCTGACGCGGCCAAAACGTGATCCACGGCCCGTGCCCACCACTCGCGGGCATCGTACGGTTCGGGCGACAGATCAGAGGTCTTATGAGCGTCTTGGGTTCCACGGAGGGAATCGTGAAGGAGGCACCGGATGTACATCACAGGTAGATATCTGAGCTTCGTCGGACTCGCCCGTATCGTGGTCGGCGTCATCTTTCTGTGGGCCGGTCTCGAGAAGATCCTCGGGAGCGGCCCCGACGGCTTTACCGCCGCAGGCTTTCTGAAATTCGGCACAAATGGGACGCTTGGCTGGCCGTTCTTCGAGAGCGACCCCGCGGGCCACGTGTTCAACCCAACCGCCAGCTTCTGGCAGGGGCTTGCCACCAACGACGGGGCCATGACGATCATCAACTTCCTGGTGCCGTACGGCCAGATCGGGATCGGCGTCAGCCTGATTCTGGGTCTGTTCACCCGCTTCGGCGCGGCGATGGGCGCCCTGATGATGATGTTCTTCTTCTTCGCGGCCTGGGACTTCAGGTACGGGATCGTCAATCAGCACCTGACCTACGCGGTGGTCACCTTCGGACTGGGAGTCATCGGCGCCGGCAACTACTACGGCATGGACGCGAGCGTCGGCCAGAGCGTCTCGCCGGGCCTGCGGCGATGGTTCTTCTCAGGCGAGAGGAAGTCACCCGAGGCGATCGCCTGACGCACACTTCGGCGCCAGTGGCTCAAGCGGCCGGACGAAACCTGCCTCGTCCGGTCGCTTCGTATTCCTGGTCACCTCACGCGGCGATCCCGGCTCGATCGGGACCATGCGGCCCACACAATGGTGCCGAGTGGCCGTGGCCGCCATCTCGACGATCGAGCACCCTGAGCCCCGGAGGTGCTGACTGGTGGCCACCCAGACGATCCTGCGCGTCGGGAACCTGATGAGCGTCGATCCGGTCGTCGTGGATGCGGACGCGCCGATCCACGAGGTCGAGCGGCTGCTGAAGAGCTACCGAATCAGCGGCCTGCCCGTGGTCTCCGGCGGGAGTGTGGTGGGGGTGATCAGCCAGACCGACCTGCTGAACGCGCGATCGAGCGAGCTGATCGGGTCCAGTTGGGATCGGGTCCGCGTGCGGCACCTGATGAGCCGCCCGGCGGTCACCGTTCAGCTGGGGACGACCGTTCAACGTGCGGCAAGGTTGATGCTCGACGAGCACATTCACCGCGTGGTGGTGGTTGACGACGAGGGTGCGCCGGCCGGCGTGCTGACCACCTCGGACCTGCTCCGAGCCCTTCTCCCCGGCGAAGAGGAGTAAAGCGCCAGGTCAATTGGCGGGCCAACTCCGGAGCGTGCTTGATGGCGACGTCACCGGCGCGTCATGCCACCGTCACGCATGACTCGTACACTCCGACCATGTTCTTCAACTACGGACGCAAGTCCACGATGCCTGACGCCGCCAATGCGCTCCCCGGTCGCGCCGACCCACTCCCGACAGCCGAGCGCCACTTCGTCAACGGGCAGCCATTGAAGGGGCCCTACCCGGCCGGCTCTGAGATCATCGAGTTCGGGATGGGCTGCTTCTGGGGCGCCGAGAAGGACTTCTGGCAGCTCCCCGGGGTGATCGTCACCGCCGTCGGCTACCAGGGTGGCTTCACCCCCAACTGCACCTACAAGGAGATCTGCTCGGGGCGCACCGGGCACGCCGAGACGGTCCGCGTGGTCTACGACCCGACCCGCGTCAGCTTCGAGCAGCTCCTGCGCACCTTTTGGGAGAACCAGGACCCGACGCAGGGCAATCGGCAGGGGAACGACACGGGGACCCAGTATCGGTCTGCCATCTTCACCCATTCCGATGTGCAGCTGGCCGTCGCCACTGAGTCGCGCGAGATGTACGCCGCCGAGTTGGCGAGAGCGGGCTTTGGACCGATCACCACCGAGATCGCAACGGCTCCGGAGTTCTTCTTCGCGGAGGACTACCACCAGCAGTACCTCGCCAGGAACCCGGCCGGCTACTGCCCTGACCATTCGACCGGGGTCGCCTGCCCGATCGGGCTGGGAGTGCCGGTCGGCGGCTCCGTGACGATGGAGCAGGTCTAGGCCGGGGTCGCCTGCACAGTACCGATCGCCGCGGCAGATGAGTTTGCCCATGCGCTCTTCCGTGGTCGAGCCGCAGCAAATCGGCCACACTTGCGGCGCGGGCGGATAATCGGCTTCATGACGGCGGTCAGACGCACCGCCGAGCAGATCTGGAGGTGCCCAATGAACGGATTCCGCAGGCTCA
>JAYUGK010000192.1:0-4940 GCA_043738415.1 Chloroflexota bacterium
GCCAGGGCAACCGATCGAGATCCAATTCGCGACTCAGGAGCAAGCTGAAGCCATCGTGTTCCGCAGCCTTCGCCAGTACCTCATCGAGGCCTGGTCCGAGCTGAAGAAGGTCTCCTGGCCTCCTCTTCAGACCGTGAGGAATCTGACGCTGATCGTCATCGCCGTGTCGGTGGCGGTGGGCGCCTATATCGCGGTGCTCGACGGCGGCCTGCACGCCGCGGTCAGCCAAGTGCTCAAGTGAGCAAGGATCTCCAGCGCGAGAGCGAGGCGCACCAGGCGGCACGCCTGTCGCGCGAAGCGCCCCAGCCCGACGACGCCTACGCCGCCGAGCGGACCACCAAGCAGTGGTACGTGATCCACACCTACTCCGGCTACGAGAACAAGGTCAAGGCCAACCTCGAGCACCGCATCGAGTCGATGGGCGTGGAGGACCAGATCTTTCAGGTCCTGGTGCCGATGGAGGAGGAGATCGAGATCAAGAACGGGCAGCGGCAGACCGTCAACAAGAAGGTCTTCCCCGGCTACGTGCTGGTCGAGATGGTGATGACCGATGAGTCCTGGTACGTCGTGCGCAACACGCCCGGGGTGACCAGCTTCGTGGGATCCGGCAACCGGCCGACGCCCCTGATGGAGGGCGAGGTCAAGAAGATCCTCAAGCAGATGGGGGTCGAGGCGCCGAAGTTCAAGCTCCAGTTCAGCAAGGGACAGAGCGTCCGCGTCAAGGACGGCCCGTTCGCGGAGTTCATCGGCACCGTCGACGAGGTGAACCCGGAGCGCAACAAGGTCAAGGTGCTGGTCAGCATCTTCGGCCGCGAGACGCCGGTCGAGCTCGACTTCCTTCAGATCGACAAGCTGTAGAGAGGGAGGGGCGCAACTCGCCCCGTCTGGACCTCGGAGGTACCGCAACATGGCAAAGAAGATTCGGACGATTCTCAAGGTGCAGGCGCCCGCGGGCAAGGCTACCGCCGCGCCGCCGGTGGGTCCCGCCCTCGGCCAGCACGGCATCAACATCATGGAGTTCATCAAGGCCTTCAACGAGCGCACCGCCAGCCAGTCCGGGTACGTGGTGCCGGCCGAGATCACGGTCTACGAGGACCGCTCGTTCACCTTCATCACCAAGGCGCCGCTGGCAGCCGCCCTGCTCAAGCGTGCCGCCGGAGTCGAGAGCGGCTCGGCCCAGCCCAATCGCGACAAGGTCGGCAAGGTCACCAGGCGTCAGCTGCGTGAGATCGCCGAGGTCAAGATGGCCGATATGAACGCCAACGACGTCGAGCACGCCATGCTGATCATCGCCGGCACCGCGCGCAGCATGGGCATCGAGGTGACCGACTGATGGCACACGGCAAGAAGTACACCGATGCAGCCAAGCTGATCGAGGCCGACCGCCGCTACACCGTCGGCGAGGCGTGTGAGCTGCTGCCGCGCGTGTCGTTCACCAAGTTCGACGCGACCGTCGAGGTGCACCTGCGCCTGGGCGTTGACCCGCGGCATGCCGACCAGCTGGTGCGTGGCACCGTGGTGCTGCCGCACGGCACGGGCCGCAACCTCCGGGTGATCGTCTTCGCCCAGGGCGAGAAGGCACAGGAGGCGCTGCGCGCCGGCGCCGACGAGGTCGGCGGGGACGATATCGTCAAGAAGATCGATGAGGGCTGGTTCGAGTTCGACGTGGCCATCGCCACCCCGGACATGATGGGCACGGTCGGGCGCCTCGGAAAGAAGCTCGGGCCGCGCGGCCTGATGCCGAACCCGAAGTCGGGGACCGTGACCTTCGACATCGAGCGCGCCGTCAGCGAGATCAAGTCCGGCCGGATCGAGTTCAAGGTCGACCGCGCGGGGATCGTGCACGCGCCGGTCGGGCGCGTCAGTTTCCCGCCTGACCACCTGGCGGCCAATGTCAACGCCCTGGTCGACGCCATCAACCGCGCCAAGCCGACCGGCGCCAAGGGCACCTACATGCGCACCCTGACCCTGGCCCCGACCATGGGCCCGGGGCTGCATATCGACATCCCGTCCGCGCTTGCGACGGCGAGCGCTTAGGGACGGCCGTCCGCGACACAAGGCGATCGCCTGACGATCGTCCGTCCGCGACACAGGGCGGCTAATTTTCAGGACCGGAGACGTAGTGCATGCGATGGTCCCGGCGAGCGCTTAAGGGAGGGGCCGTCCGCGACACAGGGCTATGTCTCAGGACCGGAGACGTAGTGCATGCGATGGTCCCGGCGAGGAGGCTATTGATCACAGGGTGAGAATTGCGCGCACGCCGCCGGCCCGCCAGGGCGAAGCCGCGGCATAAGCCTCCACCGCTGAGCAATATGCGCATGGCGCCTATGACGCGCAAGGCGCCTATGACGCGCAAGGCGCCTAGGACGCGCTGCGGAAGTTGCGCTTGCCGAACCACGCCGCAACCGGGTACCATCGGCCCCAACCGAACACCAGCCAGAGACAGCGATGCGTTCCGGGTGAGACTCCCGGACAAATTGCCGGCCAGCGAGCCGGCGGCACGCCAAGGCACGAAGAGTGGATCCGCCATGCGGTCCTCGTGCTGATGCGCGAGGACCGTTTCTCATACCAGGAGGTGGACCACAACCCGATGCCGACCGATGCCAAGCGCCAGGCGATCTCCGAGCTCGCGGATCTGATCCGCAACAGCTCTGCGATGGCCGTGGCCGATTACCGGGGCCTGAAGGTCTCCGAGATCTCTTCGGTCCGAAGGACGCTGCGCGCCAGCGGCGTGCAGCTGCACGTCGCCAAGAACCGCCTGTTGAAGATCGCTGCCGACGAGGCGGGCCGTCCCGAGCTGAAACCGATGCTCGCCGGTCCCACCGCGCTGGCCACGATCATTGGCGACGAGGTCGCCCTGGCGAAGGCGCTGCTCGAGGCCTTCAGACCCTATAGCAAGGTGGTCTCCCTGCGGGGCGGCCTGCTGGGATCGGTGGCGATCGACGCGGCCGGGCTCCAGCGACTGGCAACTCTGCCGAGCCGCCACGTGCTGCTGGGCATGCTCGCCGGCGCCATGGCTGCCCCGATTGCGGGGATGGCCGGCGCGCTGGCGGCGAATCTGCGAAACCTCGTCGGCGTGCTGAGCGCACTGGCCGACCAGAAGCGAGCCACCGAGCCCGGCTCGGCCACCTCGGCCACCCCAGCCCCATCGGCCATCCCGGCCGCCTGACGAAACGAACGGAGAGAGATTGACATGGCAAAGACCCTGACCAAGGACCAGATTCTCGAGGCCTTCGACGGCATGACCGTCCTGGAGCTCTCCGAGCTGGTCAAGGCATTCGAGGAGCGCTACGGCGTGACGGCGGCTGCGCCGATGGCGATGGCCGCTGCCCCCGCCGCCGGTGGTGAGTCAGCGGCCGCTCCTGCCGAGGAGCAGACCGAGTTCGACGCGGTGCTGACCGAGGTCGGTCCCAACAAGATCCTGGTCATCAAGGCGGTCCGCGAACTGACCGGCCTGGGGCTCAAGGAGGCCAAGGACCTCGTCGACGCCGCCCCCAAGGCGGTGAAGGAGGGCGTCACCAAGGAGGAGGCCGAGGCCGTCAAGGCCAAGATGGCCGAGGCCGGAGCCACCGCCGAGATCCGCTAGAGCGACTCGGCAACCAGGCAGTGGCGGGCCCGATCTCGGGCTCGCCCTTCGCCATGTCCCTCCCCGAGGAGCGGCTAGGTCGGCTCCGCCAGGGTGTACCGATAGACGAGCGCGGCAGCCGCCGAGCCGATGGCGGGTCCGATCCACCACACGTACCAATCGGCGAAGGCGCCGGACGCGACCGCGGGACCGAACCAGCGGGCCGGGTTCATGGCAGCTCCGGTCAGCGGCCCGCCGAGCAGGATATCGGCGGCCACCGCGAGCCCGATGGCCAGCCCTCCGATCTTCGGCGCCCGGCCGTCGATGGCGGTGCCGATAACGGCGAAGACCAGGAGGCTGGTGAGGATCGCCTCGATCACGATGCCGGCCACTGGCGAGATGCCGGTACCCAGCGCGGGCGTGCCGATGGCACTCGGCTGCCAGGCATCGGTCGGGAAGATGCTGCGCAGGGCGAAGCCGGCGACAACGGCGCCGATCAGCTGGGCCACCACGTACATCAGCGCGCGGGAGGCGGGGATCTTTCCCAGCATCCAGGCCGCCAGCGTCACCGCGGGGTTGAAATGGGCGCCTGAGACCGCTCCGAAGGCCGAGACCAGGACGGCAAGCGTCAGGCCGTGCGCCAGCGCCACCCCCAGCAGGCCGGGGCTCGTCCCGCCGTTGGCCACCAGGTAGTCGCCCAGCACGACCGAACCGGCGCCGATGAAGAAGAAGAGAAAGGTGCCGATCGACTCGGCGATGAGCGCCGCCGCGTTGCGATCCCGCATGGTCAGCCTCCATCCAAAGGGAACGCCATTCTGGCCGAGCCGCGTGGGCTGCGCGGCGCTGAATCGACGACCTAGCTCAGCGCGCCCCTCAGCCCGGCTTCTCGCGGCCCCAGCTGACGAGATCGGCGTACGCGGGGTGGCGCTCGATGTAGGCGGCCATGAACCGACAGACGGGGGTCACCTTCAGGCCGCGCGCCCGGATGTCGTCGAGCACCCCCCGCGCCAGGCGAAGGCCGACGCCACGACCGGTGAAGGCGCGATCGACCTCCGTGTGGACCAGGACCATCCGGTCACGCAGCACGCGATAGTCGACCAGGGCCGCCACTGCCTGGCCCATCACGGCCTCGTATCGGCTCTGCTCGGGGTTGTCCCGGATCACGATCTCCGGCAGGTCAGCAGACGGCGGCATCGGCGGCGAGTCTCAGTTCAGCGTTCGGGTGAAGAAGTCCCGGACCCATTCCCCAAAGGCGTCGCTGCAGACCGCCACCGGCATCCCGGCGGGGGCGTTGTGGCCGGACGCCTCGCACCAGTGCAGCTCGGCGGGAATGCCGGCTGCGATTGCCTCGTCGTAGAAGATCTGGGTGCGGCTC
>JAYUGK010000193.1:0-1586 GCA_043738415.1 Chloroflexota bacterium
GGCCAGAGCGGGTTCTGGTACTCCATCAGCGCCGGCATCTGGGCCGGCTACTGGATCCGGGACGCCGGCGGCCTCACCCTGGGCTGAGCCATCCGGTCCCGGTTCCACGGGGAGATTCGTACCATTCCGCGTTCGCCGTCGCCAGCACCCAGCTGGTGTTCGACGTGACCGGCTACTTCGTGCCCTAGCGGCCAGCTAGCTCGCACCGAGAGTTCGCGCCCCTACACTTCTTAACATGCCGCGCTACCCGCTCCTGATCGACGTCGTGGCCGCCCGCCGGCGGCTCCGCGGTATCGCGCTGCACACCCCGCTTGAGAGCTCGCCGCAGCTTGCCGAGGAGAGCCGCGCCGCCGAGGTGCGACTGAAGCTCGAGTTGATCCAACCGACCGGCTCTTTCAAGACGCGTGGTGCGCACAACAAGGTCGCCGTCCTGGCGGAGGAGCATCCCGACGTCGACCTGGTGACCGCATCAACGGGCAACCACGGTATTGCGGTCGCGACCGCCGCGGCGCGCCACGGAATGCGGCTCACCGTGCTGGTGGGCAAGTCCGTCTCGCCGGCCAAGCTGGAGCGGTTGCGGGCGCTCGAATCGGACCGCTGCGTGGTCGAGCTCTTCGGCCGTGACTCCGACGACGCCGAGGTTGAGGCCCGCCGCCGTGACACCGCCGGGATCGCCGTCTACGTTCCGCCCTACAACGACCCCGACGTGATCGCCGGCCAAGGCACGATCGCTGCGGAGATCCTCGAGGACTGGCCTGACTGCGACGCGCTGATCGTTCCGGTTGGTGGCGGAGGCTTGATCGCCGGCCTCGGGCTGTGGGCCAAGGCGGTCAAGCCGGGTCTGCGACTGGTGGGGGTCCAGCCGTCCGCCTCGCCGCCGCTGTACGCGTACTTCGAGTCCAACTCCGCCAAGCCGATGCCGATCGCCCCAACCCTGGCGGATGGGGTGGCCGGAAATATCGAGCGCGGCAGCATCACCTGGAAGATGTGCCGCCAACTGGTGGACGAGGTCGTGGTGGTCGACGAGGAGCAGATCGCCGATGCAATGCGCTGGACGCTCACGGTCCATCACCTCGTGGTCGAAGGGAGCGGCGCGCTCGGGATTGCTGCACTGCGGGCCGGGCTGGGAGGTCTTGCCGGACGCCGCGTGACGGCGGTGATCACCGGTCGAAACGTGGACGGCGCCATCCTGCGCGGAGTGCTTGCCGAGGCGTAGCATCGGTCCATGACCGGACCGCTTCAACCGCCGCAGCGCCGCGTGGGGAGCCCCGGGGCGGCCCTGCTCGGCGGGATCCTCATCGTGCTCGGGATCCTCTTCTTCGGCGCGCAGCAGCTGAACTTCAACGTGGCGGACGCGACCTGGCCGTTCTACGTGATCGCGCCGGGAGTCGCTCTGCTGGCTCTCGGACTGACCCAGTCGCGTGGCGCCGGGCTCGCCATCGCGGGAAGCATCGTGACCATCGTCGGGCTGGTCCTCTTCTACCAGAACGCCACCGACCACTGGGAGTCATGGGCCTACGCCTGGGCGCTGGTGGGGCCGGGCGGGAGCGGCGTCGGCATGCTGTTGTACGGCACGCGCAGCGGCG
>JAYUGK010000194.1:0-1577 GCA_043738415.1 Chloroflexota bacterium
CGCACCGTCGCGTAGTCGACGTCACCGACGATGCCACCAGTCGTCGTGTTGATGCCGCAGTCGATGACCACCGCAGATCGGTTGACCATGTCGGCACGCACGAGGTGCGGTACCCCGGCCGCCACCACCAGGATCTCCGCTCGGCGCGTCTCGCGCGCCAGGTTGCGCGTCCGTCGGTGGCAGATCATGACGCTTGCATCGGCCGCCAGCAGGAGCGCGGCGGTCGGCCGACCGACCACCGTGGACCGGCCGATCACCACGGCGCGACGTCCGGCGATTGGGATCTCGTAGGTGCGCAGGATGGCCATCACCGCCAACGCCGTGGCGGGCACAAAGGTGCGCTCGCCGCGCGCGATGCGGCCCGCGTTGACCGGCGTTGCGCCGTCCACATCCTTGTGCGGGTCGATCAGGGCGACCACCGCATTGCCATCGAGGTGCGCGGCGATCGGGTGGGCCACCACGATCCCCGAAATGCTCGGGTCACGATTCAGGGCGCCGATCCGGGCGGCCAGGTCTGAGAGCGCAACCCCGTCGGGGGGCGTCACTTCCAACGCCTCGATCCCAACGCTGCGCGCCGCTCGGGTAAGGCTCCCCGCGTAGACGGCCGATGGACCTCGCTCGTCGAACCGGATGATCGCCAGCCGCGGAGCCGCTCCGCTCCGGTCGTGGAGTTCGGCGACCCGATCCGAGAGGTCGCGCCACAGACGCGATGCGACCGCGCGACCGTCGAGAATGCGCGCCGTCATGACGGCAGCAACCGGGCGTCGACCGCCGCCAGGGCGGCCCGCTCGCGTTCGTCGGCGACCGCCTCCAGCCGGATCAGCTCCGCGGGGGCACTTGCGCGCAGCGGCTCGTCGACCGGCAGGTAGGGGAGGTTGATCCGCACGTTGAGCAGCGCACCCCGTAGCGCAGCGCCAGCGAGCTGTGCCGCGACCCCCGCGTCACTCACGGCGTTGCGATTGCCGATCGGCGCGATCTGCGACGCCAGCTCCAGGACCTCGGCGGCCACGTTCGCGGTTCGCAGCGGGACCCGCGCAGCTCCGATCATCGCCGTGCGAAGCGCCGCTGCTCGAGCCTCCCGCTCCGGCTCCGTCTCCTTGATCATTCGGCGTGCGGCGACCACCGCCTGGTAGGCCGATGCATCCTCCTCGGCCAGCGAAAGGAGGAGCTGCTGTCGGTCGAGAGCGGCGACGCGCAGGTCGCGCAGCGTCAGATCATGCTCGCTGTACTCGGTCCGGCCGATCGTCAGCTCGGCGACCATCGCCACCAGGGCGGCCCCCATCGCGCCGGCCAGCGCGGCTGCGCTGCCGCCGCCGGGGACGGGATCGCTCGAGGCGAGCCGATCCAGCAGCGCCTGCAGAGGGAGATCGCTCAGCTTGTCGGAATCGGCCATGCGCGTTGGTGCCTCGCATCATGCCGCCGCGCCTCGGCGAGCTGGGCGGAGGCGACGCTCCGATTGTACGGGCTAGACTCTGGCGCCATGAACGAGACCGGTTGGCGGGTTGTGCTCATCACCACCGTTCCTCCTGTGGCGCACGCGCTGGTCTCGTTCCTGCGCGAGGCTGGCCACGAACCCG
>JAYUGK010000195.1:0-4912 GCA_043738415.1 Chloroflexota bacterium
CAGCAGTGGCGGCTCAAGCGCGGCGGTGGCCGCCGGACAGGCCTACTTCGCCACCGGGACCGATACCGGCGGCAGCATCCGGCAGCCCGCCTCGCTGACCGGGGTGGTGGGCATGAAGCCGACCTACGGCCGTGTCAGCCGCTACGGGATGGTGGCTTTCGCCTCCAGCCTCGACCAGGGCGGGCCGTTGACCCGCAGCGTCCGTGACATGGCCCTGGTGCTGGGTGCCATGGCGGGGCATGACGAGCGCGACTCGACCAGCATGAACCTGCCGGTTCCCGACTACACGGCGGCGCTCACTGGCGAGGTGCGCGGCCTCCGCCTCGGCGTCCCCCGGGAGTATTTCGTGGCCGGCATGGAGCCCGGGGTCGAGGCCTCGGTGCGCGCCGCCATCGGCCTGCTGGAGGGGATGGGCGCCGAAATCGTGGAAGTGAGTCTGCCCTCGACCGAGCAGGGGCTGGCGACCTACTACATCATCGCCCCGGCCGAGGCGAGCGCCAACCTGGCCCGCTACGACGGGGTGCGCTACGGCGCCTCGGCGGGCGACGGCGACCTGCTGGGCAACTACCTGCGCACGCGGGGCGGTGGCTTCGGGGCGGAGGTCAAGCGGCGGATCATGCTGGGCACCTACGCCCTGTCGGCGGGGTACTACGACGCGTACTACGTCAAGGCGCAGCAGGTGCGCACTCTGATCAAGGCGGAGTTCGACGAGGTCCTGTCGGGCGTCGACGCACTGCTCGCCCCAACCTCGCCGAGCGTCGCCTTCAAGATCGGCGCCAAGACCGACGACCCGCTGCTGATGTACCTCAATGACGCCTGCACGCTGCCGGTGAACATCGCCGGTTTGCCGGGCATATCGGTGCCTTGCGGGCTGTCCGACGGTCTGCCGGTGGGACTCCAGGTGATCGGGCGCGCCTTCGACGAAGGCATGGTGCTGCGGGTGGCCGATGCCTACGAGCGCGCCGCCGGATTCGCCGATCTGCGACCACCGACGGCTAAGGACTGAGCGAGTCGCCCGCGCGGGCCCCGACCTGCGTGGCCAATGACCACGGTGTGGTCATTGGGGCCGGTCAGTGTCCTTTTTGACCACGCAATCAGCCCGATCCGTCGGGCAGGCGCCGGGATGACTCGCCAGGTGGTCAGCATCGGCATCGGGGTGTCAGCATTGACCGCCGCACGGTCATTGCGGGGCCTTCATGCGAGGCAGCAGGCTCGATCAGGAGTTGGGGCCGAGTCTAGGGTCCTGGCGCCTGGCCGATTTGGGCACTAATGGGCGCAGCAGAGCCACCTCCCCGCGCGAGCGCGTGGTCGAGGAGGCGCAGGAACGGCGCCGCCCGCAGCTCGGTGAACAGGGCGCGCGCGTTCTCGGCCGCGTCCAGCGCCTCCGGTACGCCCGGGCCGAGCAAGGTCACCATTGTCAACTGGCATTGCGCCCGCTCGAAGTGATTGCCGAGGTCCTCCTGGCGGCGCGCGGCGTCGCGGAAGGCAGCCACGGCCTCAGCCGTGCGGCCGTCCATTGCCGCGATCGCCGCCTCGGCTTCACGGGCGAGTGCCATCACCATCGGTGAGCGCCCGACCGCCAGCAGCGCGAGCTCGGCTCGCGCCAGGGCCGGGTCGCGCTGCCAGAGCGGATAGCGCAACGCCGTGTCGTGAAACGATAGGTTGATCTCTTCCAATGGCGCCCCCTTTGCCCCCAGAGCAAGCCCGGCCAGCTCGTGCGCGTACGCGTCGCCGAGCCTTCCCTCCGCAAGGGCGACCGCGGCCTGCAGTTGCTGCCAGAGTTGCCCGACCTGCGGATCGTTGAGCTCCTGCAGTACCTCGCCGACCCGCTGCACATCCTCCGCGCTTGCCTCGTCACGCCGGGCGAGCACTCGCAGCAGGTACGCCTCCGTGATGGCCGCCTGGTGCCGACCGAGGCCGATCGCCAAGGCTTGCCGCGCGTCGGCAATCGCCGAATCCCACTCGCCGGTCAGCAGGGCGGCGTGGACCGCCGCGCCGATCAGGTACCTGAGGTTCGAGCGTAGGCCGACGCGGTAGACCAGCTCCAGGCCGGCTCGAATTGCCTCCATGACCCGACGCGAGTCATTCGGTCGGTCCCCGTAGCCGAGGTTGGTGAGCGCCCGAACCTCCAGGTCGGCGAGCCCCTCGCGCGCTGCCAGCTCGCGTGCACCGATCAGGGTCGCCATCGCCTCCCGGGGCCGCCGACCGCTGAGCGACGTGCCACGCGTGATGAGCACGTTCACCGTGTTGCGCGCCAGTCCGAGCCGCTCGGTGTGCGGCAAGGCCCGCTCGCACCACTCCAGCGCCTGGTCGATGTTCCCAAGCCGCATGTGAATGTGCGCGACGCTGTCCAGCAGCTGGGCGTAGGCGCGGGTCTCCTCCAGGTCGGCGTACTCGGTGACGGCCGGTTCCAGCAGCTCGAGCCCGCTGCCAACGTGCCCGAGCATCGTGCGCGAGAAGGCGAGCCAGTAGATGGCATCCAGCGTGCCCTCGCGATCATCGATCGAGCGGAACAGGTCCGCCGCCCGGCTGAGGTGCTGCTCTGCACCTTCCGGGTCGGTGGCCTCGACGGCCGCCTTGCCCGCGGCACGGTGGAGGTCCGCGCGCTCGGCATCGGTCTGTGCCACCTCCAGGGCCGCCTCCAGCAACGAGCGCGCCTGTTCGTATGAGCCAAGCCGCGCCGCCCGATCCGCGGCTCCGCGCAGGGCGATCCGGGCCTGGGCACCGACTGCTTGGCCCTCTGCCGCATCCGGCTGCGCGCGGTAGGCGTCGAGGTAGTGGGTCGCCAGCACCCCGGCGATCTCCTCGTCGTCGAGCGTCTCGAAGTGGCGCGCCGCAGCCAGGTGCAGCCGGCGGCGGTCGCGCCGAGCCAGAGTCGCGTAGGCCACCTCCCGGATGATGGCCTGCACGAAACCGAATTGACCGCGCTCGGGCGAGCGTGGATCAGTCGACTGCACCATCAGCTCGCGACGCACGAGCTCGCGCATCAGCGGCTCCAGCACCGCACTCTCCTGCTCGACAACCGCGGCCAACGCCTCCAGCCCAAAGGTCTTGCCCAGCACGGATGCGCTTTGGGCCAGGGTGCGCTGCTCCGCCGGGAGGGCATCCAGACGCGCGCCAACGAGTGCCTGGAGGGTCTCGGGCACGGCCAGCTTCGAGAGGTCGCCGACCGGCGCCAGCGCCCCGTCCCGGACCTCGAGATGGCCGTCGGCAAGCAGCATGCGGACGGTCTCCACCGCATACAGGGGGATCCCTTCTGCACGGGCCAGGATGCGCTCCACGGCGACCTCAGGCAGACCGTTGACCAGCCCGCTGAGCAGGCGCCGCATGGCTGCCGGGGGCAGGGGCTCGAGCGACAGCGACGTGAAGCTGCGTAATCCGACGCCCCAGTTTGAGCGCCGCTCGAAGAGCTCCGGGCGGGTCAGAGTCAGCACGAAGATCGGGTGCGACCGGGACCATTCGAGGAGATGCTCGATGAAGTCGAGCAGCCCGCCATCGGCCCATTGGAGGTCCTCGAAGGTCAAGATCACCGTGCCGCGCTCGGAGATTCGTTCGAAGAGGGTGCGCCAGGCGGCGAAGAGGGTGTCGCGCTGGCCACTCGCCTCGTCACTCCCCGCCGTCTGGAGTCCCAGCAGGCTGCGCAGCGGTGGTTCGATCCACTGGCGCTCAGCTTCATCGGGCACGAAATCGGCGACCATGGCGCGCAGCTTGTCGAGTGCGCTGTCGCGCTCTTCCGACTCGGCGATGCCGGCCCGCTGGCGGACCATCTCCGACAGGGCCCAGAAGGTGACCCCTTCGCCGTACGAGGGGCAACGACCCTCATGCCAATAGGCGACTTCGGTCAGCCCGTCGAGGTACTTCTGCAGCTCCCAGGCGAGGCGGCTCTTGCCGAGGCCGGCCTGTCCTGAGATCAGGACCAGCCGAACCCGGCCTTCGTCAGAGGTGCCGTGGTACAGGTCCTTGAGCAGCCGCAGTTCGATGTCGCGGCCGACAAACGGCGGTTCCAGTTGTTCGCTGCGGCCGGCGCCGCCACGGCGCGCGACGACACGCAGCGCCCGATAGGCCTTGACAGGCGCCCCCTTTCCTTTCAGGGCCTGGTCGCCGGCAGGCTCATAGGCGATTGCCTCCGCGGTCGCGTTCCGGGTGGCCTCGCCCACGAGCACAGTCCCGGGCGGTGCCACCGACTGCAGACGAGATGCGGTGTTGACCATGTCGCCCGCTACCATGCCCTCGGTCTGGGCGCCGATGGTGACGGCAGCCTCTCCGGTCAGGACTCCCGCACGGGCCTCGAGGCCCGGCGTGCCCGTCTCGAGGCCGAGCGCATGAACCCGTTCCACCAGGTCCAGCGCGGCCCGCACGGCCCGCTCGGCGTCATCCTCGTGCGCCACAGGGGTCCCCCAAACCGCCATCACGGCGTCCCCGATGAATTTCTCGACCGTGCCCCCGTAGCGTTCGATGACCTGCCGAGAGGCCTCGAAGTAGGCCGACAGCAGCTCTCGCGTCGACTCGGGGTCACGTGCCTCCGAGATCGCGGTGAAGCCGACCAGGTCCGCGAACAGGACGGTCACGAGCCGCCTCTCGGAAACGGCGTGTGGCGCCGCGCCATCGGACTGCGTTGGCTGGCTGACCGGAGCGGGCGCCCCGCCGGCATCGGCCAGCTGCGTGCCACAGGTGCTGCAGAACCGCGCCCCGCCCGTCGCCACGGTGCTGCAGACCGGACAGCTCACCCCGAGGCGCGAGCCACATTGGCGGCAAAAACTGGCGCCTGCCTCGTTGACCGTGGAGCAGGTGGAACAAATCATGGTGCAGCGAGTATCGGGCCGGCACGTGTGCGGGGTCAACGATAGCGACGCATCTCCGGCCCGCGACGGCCGGGGACTGAGCGAGTCGACCACGCGGGCCCGAGCCTGCG
>JAYUGK010000196.1:0-1574 GCA_043738415.1 Chloroflexota bacterium
GTCGATGGACGAGGCGGTGGCGCTGGCTGCGCGGCTGGCGCGCCCGGGCGAGGTCGTGCTGCTGGCGCCCGCGGCGGCCTCCTTTGACATGTTCGATGACTATGCGGCTCGCGGAGACGCCTTCCGCAGCGCCGTCCTGGCCGTGGCTCCGTTGGCCGCGGGGTCATGACCGCTCGCCGCGGGGTGAAGGAAGAAGCACGGCGCGAGCGCCAGCAGATGGCGTTCCCGTTGGTCGTCTCGGTGATCGCATTGACCGCCGTCGGGGTGGTGATGGTCTACTCCGCGTCCAGCGTGCGGGCGTATATCTCCACCTCGGATCCGGGTGCCCTGGGAGTGCAGCAGGCCATCTGGGCGGTGCTCGGACTGACAGCCATGTACGTCGCCAGCCGCATCAATTTCCGCCTGCTGCGCCCGGTGGCGATCCCGATCTACGTAGTCACATTGGCGCTCCTGGTGGTCGTGCTCATCCCGGGGATCGGCACCCAGGTGGCGGGCTCACGTCGCTGGCTGGTGCTCCCCGGGGTCGGTGGCTTCCAGCCCGCAGAGCTGGCGAAGCTCGCGATCTGCCTCTACCTGGCGCACTGGCTCGATCGCCGCGGACCGCAGGTGCGGGGCCTGTTCGGTGGCCTGATTCCGTTCGCCCTCCTGGTGGCGCCGGGCTTCCTGCTGATCGGGCTGGAGCCAGACCTCGGAACGGCGGTCGTCTTCGTGCTGGCGTCGGTCTCCATCTTCTTCATGGCCGGGGCGAACCTGCTCTACCTGACTGCGATCTCGGGGGCGGTGGGTGGGGCTGCCTACCTGCTGGTCGTGAGCACGCCCTACCAGCTGCAGCGGGTTCAGGGCTTCCTGGATCCCTTCCGTGATCCGCTCAGGTCCGGCTACAACGCGGTCCAGGCGCTGATGGCGCTGGCACTCGGCGGCGTGACCGGCCTCGGCCTCGGTGCCAGCCGGCAGAAGTACCTCTACCTGCCCGCACCTTCGACCGACTTCATCTTCGCCATCATCGGAGAGGAGTGGGGTTTGATCGGAACGCTGACCGTGCTGACCCTCTTCATGGTCGTCGCCTACCAGGGGTATCGGATCGCGATCCATGCGCCCGATACGTTCTCCGCCCTGCTGGCCGCAGGCATCACCACCTGGCTCGTTGCCCAGGCCAGCATCAACATGATGGTCGTCTCCGCCCTGCTGCCGGTGACCGGCATTCCGTTACCGTTCATCAGTTACGGTGGATCGGCTCTTACCATCAACCTCGTGGCGGTCGGCATCTTGCTGTCGATCTCGCGCGAGACCACGCAGACAGGATCATTGATCGATGCGGTGTTCGGTGTCGGGCGGCGGGACAGGCGGGCACGTCTACCCCGCGCTGGCCGTCGCGCGGGCCCTGCGCGACGCGCAGCCCGAGCTTGAGCTCTCCTACATCGGCGGCGTCCGCGGCCTCGAGCGCCGCCTGGTCGCCGGTGAAGAGCTGCCCTACCACCAGCTGCTGGTGCGCTCGCTGCGAAGCGTCGGCGCTGATCGGCACCTGGTCGGTGACCCGCTCCGCCTGGTCGCCTCGGTCCCGCAGGCCTGGTGGC
>JAYUGK010000197.1:0-1573 GCA_043738415.1 Chloroflexota bacterium
GCAGCAGCCGAACTTCTTCGGCGGGGTCGAGCCGATGCGCGAGCTGGCTGAGGCGGCCCACGCCGTTGGTGCGCAGCTGGTGGCGGTCGTGGAGCCGACCTCGCTGGCACTGCTCCAGGCGCCGGGGGACTACGGCGCCGATATCGTGGCTGCCGAGGGTCAGCCGCTCGGCATCCCGCTCAGCTACGGCGGCCCGTACGTCGGGCTGATGGCGGCGCGCATGGAATCGGTGCGACAGATGCCGGGCCGGCTGGTCGGCGCGACCAGCGATGCCCAGGGACGCAGGGGATATGTCCTGACCCTCCAGGCGCGCGAACAGCACATTCGCCGCGAGAAGGCTGCAAGCAACATCTGCACCAACCAGGCGCTCTGCGCCCTGGCCGCCACCACCTACCTCACGGCGGTCGGTCCGGAAGGGCTCCGCGAGGTGGCCGAGCTGTCGGTGACCCAGACCCGCCACCTGGCCGCAGCGATCGAGGCGGCAGGCCTCGGAGAGCGGAGGTTCAGCTGCGCGTACTTTGCCGAGGTTGCGATCCAGCTCCCGGGCGCCGCGCGGCGCCACGCAGAGCTCGCCCGGCAGGGGATCGTGGCCGGCTATCTGCTCGAGCGCGATTACCCCGAGCTGCGCGACACCCTGCTGCTGGCCGCCACCGAGCTGACCCGCGACGAGGAGATCGACGCCTTCGTGGCGGCCCTGGGGGCGACCCCATGACCACGCAGCCGCGCGGGCCGGCCGAGGATTCATCGGGCCGCGGCGCGGCATTCCATTCGCCCGAGGTGATGGGGGAGCTGACCGTTGTCGAGCCGCTCATCTTCGAGGCCTCGCGCCCCGGTCGCCGGGCAGTGCGCTTCCCAGCCGCTTCTCCCGCAGCGACGGCAGCGGCGGCCGGTCAGCCAGCACTGCCCGGCGCACAGCTGCGGACGCGCGCGGCACGGCTGCCCGAGGTCAGTGAGCTCGATCTGCTGCGTCACTTCAATCGGCTCAGCCATCTCAACCATGCCATCGACCTGGGCTTCTACCCGCTCGGCTCGTGCACCATGAAGTACAACCCGAAGGTGAACGAATGGGCGGCCCGTCTGCCGGGGCTGGCGGATTCGCACCCGCTCGATCCCGATGAGCTGGCCCAGGGCAGCCTGGAGCTCGAATGGCTCCTTGCCGAGCTTCTCAAGGAGATCAGCGGCTTCCCCGCGCTCAGCCTTCAGCCCGCGGCCGGTGCCCACGGCGAGCTGACCGGGCTCCTCATGGCCCGCGCCTATCACCGCTCGCGCGGCGATGCCGCGACCCGGACCAAGGTGCTCGTCCCCGACAGCGCCCACGGCACCAATCCGGCGACCGCGACGATGGTCGGCTACACGGCGGTAACGATCCCGTCCAACGAACGGGGTGGGATCGACCTTGCGGCCCTGCAGGCGGCGCTGGGCCCTGACACCGCGGCACTGATGATCACCAACCCGTCGACGCTGGGCATCTTCGAGGACCAGATCGACCAGGTGCTCGCCGCGGTGAAGGGCGCAGGCGCCATCGCCTACATGGACGGCGCGAACCTGAACGCCATCCTCGGGCGCTTCCGCC
>JAYUGK010000198.1:0-1563 GCA_043738415.1 Chloroflexota bacterium
TGGACGTCATGGTGGTGGCGGCGCTATTGTCCGCCTG
Source organism: Chloroflexota bacterium (assembly GCA_043738415.1). Classification (GTDB taxonomy): domain Bacteria; phylum Chloroflexota; class Limnocylindria; order QHBO01; family QHBO01; genus CF-167. The sequence goes on from JAYUGK010000198.1 coordinate 38, forward strand.
GTCTGCCGGGAGGTCGGGCGCGAGCGTCCACGTCTCACCATCCGGGCTCGTCCACACGGCCCCCTGGTCACCATGACGGCCGACGCCGACCAGCCGACCACCGACCAGTGTGATCGCCCGCAGCTCATCCGCGGATGTCAGCCCAGCTACCGGAGCGATTGACAGTTGCTCCGTCTCCGACGGAGTCGGGCTCGATGTGGACGCCGGTGACGAGCTGAACGTCGGATGTTGCGCCGGGCTCCCCTGACCGGTCGGCGGCGAGAGGTGACTATTCAGGATGAGCACAAAGATCAGCCCGGCTGCCACGCCTCCGGTGGCGACCAGCGTGGCCCAACCCCAGGCGGTGCGCGGCCTGCCCGACGAACCCGAGCCGATCGTATCGAGATTCGGCGCGGCCGCTCCCGGCACGCGGTCTTCGTAGGCGCGCAGGCGCTCCCTCAGGGAACGGTCGAAGTCGTCGTTCTGGTCAGTCATCGGTCAATGCCTCTCGGAGTTGCACCTTCGCGCGTGACACCCAACTTGCGACCGTTCCCGGGGGGACTCCCAGGATCACGGCGATCTCCGCCTGCGTGTAGCCGTCGACCGCGTTCAGTAGCAGTGCAGCGCGGTGCTCGCGTCGCAGCCCCTGGAGAGCCTCGCTGAGTTCGTGATCCTGCGGATCCACCCATGGTTCCGGCTCGGTTCGCTGACCGAACAGGGCTCCGAAGCGCAGGCGGCGGCTCCGCTCGTTGAAGGCCAGGCGCAGGCCGATGGTGTGGAGCCAGGCGCGGACATCCCGACCATCGAATCGGTCCCAGGCGCGGAAGGCTCGCAGGTAGGCCTCCTGTGCCAGATCGCGCCCGGCCTCACGGTCCGCGACCACCACGGTCAGGCGCCTGACCGGCCCCGCGTAGTGCGGTGCGACTGCGTCGGTGAAGTCATCCGCGCGGGTCCGGGGTTGGACGTCCAACAGACCGATTCCCTCCATCTCACCCTGTAGAACAGGCGAGTCACCCGGATTCTTGCAGCGCGTGTGCGCCGGTTAGCTCACCGTTGAGAGCAGGAATGCCATTGCGAAGCCAAAGACGGTGGCCAGACCGGTCAGGTCGCCACCCTCCGCAAAGGCCTCCGGGATCATGGTGCCGGCCAGCATGGTCAGGATCGCCCCGGCCGCAAAGGCCTGGATCAGCGGCACTGCGTTCGAGCCGATCTCGCCCAGGAGCGCGTAGCCGAGGGTTGCGGCGAGTCCCGAGACGAGGGCCACCCCCACCCAGAGGCCGATGATCCACATCGGTTGGTGCCCTTCGCGCCGCAAGTCCGCCGCGGCAGACATCGCTTCCGGCACGTTCGAGATGAAGACCGCCGCCAGAAACGGCACGCCGACCCCGGCGCCGGCGAGGAGGGTCGAGCCCAGCACGACCGATTCCGGGATTCCGTGGGGCAGGGCGCCGAGCACGATTGCAGGTCCCGTTGGTGCCCACCTGGCCCATGCGCGGACCGCGCCGCGCTGCTCCCCTCTTGTGGAGGAGCTGGTCGCCGATGAAGAA
>JAYUGK010000199.1:0-4873 GCA_043738415.1 Chloroflexota bacterium
GATGGCCTGGAGGCCGAGGTGGTTGACCTCCGCACCCTGCGCCCGCTCGACACGGCCACCGTGCTGGCTTCGGTGGCGCACACCGGGCGCGCCCTGGTGGTTCACGAGGCGAATCGATTCGGCGGCTTCGGCGCCGAGGTGGCGGCCTTCATCGGCGAGGCGGGCTTCGAGAGCCTGGATGCGCCGGTCACCCGGCTGGCCGGCCCCGAGGTCCCCGGCGTCCCGTTCCACCACAACCTCGAGGACTGGTTCATGCTGAACCCCGCCAAGATCGTTGAGGCCGCTCGTGCCCTTGCCGCGTACTGATCGGCTACCCTGACGCACATGGCAACCACCATCAAGATGCCGCAGCTCGGCGAATCGGTCACCGAAGGCACGATCGAACGCTGGCTGGTCAAAGAGGGAGACCGGGTCGAGCAGTACGACCCGCTCTTCGAGGTGGTGACCGACAAGGTCAACGCCGAGGTGCCGGCCGAGGTGGCCGGCGTGGTGACTCGCATTCTGGTTGGCGACGGCCAGACGGTGAAGGTCGGCACCCCGCTGGCCGAGATCGAGACCGATGGTGTCGCCACTGCCGAGACCGTGGTCCCCGCGCCGGAGCCGGTTGCCTCCGTGCTGCCCGAGCCGGAGCCGGTCGCCCCCGCGCCGGTAGTCACCGCCCCCGTCACGGCACCCGTCACCGCCCAGATCGCCGAGGTCGCCGAGGTCGCCGAGGTCGCCGAGCCGATCCCGGCGGAGGCCGCCCCGACCACCGACGCCTCGATGAGGATGACCCCCGCCGTGCGCCGCCTGGTTCGCGAGCACAGCCTCGACGTGACCCAGCTCCACGGCAGTGGCGCCGGCGGACGGGTCACCCGCGAAGACGTGCTCGCATTCATCGAGCGCCCAGCCGTCGCAGCGCCGGCGCCAGCGCCCGCTCCCGCTCCTGCCGTCGAAGCCCCGGCACCCGCGCCGGTAATGGAGGCCCCACCGCCAGCAACGCCAGCGCCCGCGCCGGCTCCGGCTCCGGCGATCACAGCCGCGCCCGCCTTTGCTGCGCCGGCCCCCATGCAGGCCCCGATCGGCGCCGACGTCGAGGTTCCCCTGAGCCAGATGCGCAAGGGGATCGCGGCCAAGATGACCCGCGTCAAGCAGACCGTCCCCCACGCCTACACCGTCATCGAAGTCGATATGCACAACGTGGTGCGCTGGCGCGAGTCGAACCAGGCGGCCTACAAGTCCCGCGAAGGGATCGGAATCAGCTATGTCGCCGCCGTCATCAAGGCGGTGACCGAGACGCTGCGCCAGCACCCGACCCTCAACAGCCAGTTCGCCGAGGATCGGATCATCCTCAAGCAGGCCATGAACATCGGGATCGCGGTGGCGGTCGACAACGGACTGCTGGTACCAGTCATCGCCAACGCGGACCAGCTGAGCATCAGCGGGGTCAACCACCGCATCCAGGACCTGGCGGCCCGCGCTCGCACGAACAAGCTGCGCCTCGACGAGATCCAGGGCGGCACCTTCACCGTCAATAACACCGGCTGGTTCGGATCGGTCTCATCCATGCCCATCGTCAACAGCCCCGAGGTGGCCATCGTGTCGATGGAGGCGATCATCAAGCGCCCGGTGGTGGTCACCATCGAGGGCGAGGACGTGATCACCATCAGACCGATGATGAACATGACCTGCTCGTTCGACCATCGCGTGCTCGACGGCGCGCAGGTCGGCAACTTCCTGGCCGATCTCCGCAAGCGGCTCGAGGGCTGGGACCCGGCCACTCCGCTGGGCTGATCGCCCGCCAGGAGGCCGCACCATGGACTGGACGCTCGAACTCGTGGTCGTTCCCGGCGGGAGGCCGCACCATGGACTGGACGCTCGAACTCGTGGTCGTTCCCGGCGACCCGGGCGTTTCTCTCCGACGGTCTCGCCGAGCGGCCTAATTCTCACCAGCGGGTAAAGAGGCCGGGAGAAGAGGCCATCTGCCGCCTCTCCGGTGGTCGGCGGAGCTCCTGCCGTGCTCAGCACATCTGAAATGGCCCCGGAGACAGGGCAGATCGGGACGCAAAGCCCCGCCACGGAGAAATACGCTCGTGGCAGCGGGCCTCACAGCGCCGAACCCGAGCGGACGGCCGTAGCCGCCGGGAAGGCCGTGGCTGTCGCGTCAGGCCCATTTGTGCAGCACAGCCGCACAGCCGCACAGCCGCACAGCCGCACAAACGCCCCTGGGAGAGCGACCCTCCCCCGCCTTCGGTAGACTCCCAACGTGGCACTCGACCCGCAGCGCGACTTCTCGACCCTCGGCGAGCTGGCCGTGGTCGGCCAACCGAGCGGCGAAGGGCACGGTCACCACACCCCCTCCGAGGTGATGTACCCCGGCGGCCCGGCGCTGGACGGCGGCCCGGGCGTCTTCCCCGGCGACCCGATTCCCGAGAATGCCGCGCCCGGTGGCCGCCGCCCTGACTGGCTCAAGGTAAGGGTCGGCTCGGGCGAGGCGTACGCATCGGTCAACAAGTTGATGCGAAGCCAGTCGCTGCACACCGTCTGCGAAGAGGCGCGCTGCCCCAACCAGGGCGAGTGCTGGGCGCTTGGCACCGCCACCTTCATGGTGCTTGGCAGCGTCTGCACCCGGAACTGCGGCTTCTGCGCCATCGACACCGGACGACCGCCGGAGACCGATACCGACGAACCGCGGCGCGTCGGCGAGGCGGCAGCGCAGATGCGCCTGAACCATGCGGTGATCACCATGGTCGCCCGCGACGACCTGCCCGACGGCGGGGCCGGCATCGTCGCGGAAACGATCCGCGCCATTCGCCACGCCTCCCCCGCCACCAGCATCGAGGTGCTGATCTCCGACCTGAACGGCCGCGAAGCCGATATCCGCACCGTGGTCGAGGCCCAGCCGGAGATCCTCAACCACAACGTCGAGACGGTCCCGCGCCTGCAGCGCCCGGTCCGCCGTCGGGCCCGCTGGGACCGCAGCGTCTCGGTGCTGACCCACGGCCGCCGGATCGCGAACGAGATCGGCCACGAGCGGATGGTGACCAAGACCGGGATGATGGTCGGCCTGGGAGAAACGACCGACGAGCTGCTCGACGCGATGCGGCTCCTGCGCGAGGCGGAAATCGAAGTGCTGACCATCGGCCAATACCTGCGGCCGTCGCGCCAGCACCTACCGTTGCACAAGTACTACACGCCCGCCGAATTCGTAGCGCTCAGACGCATCGGGCTGGAGCTCGGGTTCCGTCATGTCCAGTCCGGACCGCTGGTGCGCTCGTCCTACCACGCCGCCGAGCAGGTCCCCGGCTCGCAGGCGGTCGCGAGCTGACCGATGGTGAGTTCCGACCGTCTCTGCCAAATTCACACCCAGCGACCACCGAGCGGAACGAAGCGCCGGGAGCCGCGCCAGATGGTCACCCCACGTGAATGCGACACAGAAAGCCGCTCCCACCGCGCCACGTGCGCACCGGGCGTGAATCTGGCGGACTTCCGTCGCGCTCTACCGCACGATGCACACATGGTGTGAATGTGACAACAGACAATCCCCGCGACCACGTCGCCATCCTTGCCGGTCGCATGGCGGTCACGCACCGCCACCTCGTCGAATCCGCATCGGCCTGCACCGATGCTGACCTGGCCTGGCACCCCGGTCCCACCTCGCCGTCGATCGCCTTCCACCTGTGGCATACGGGCCGATGGGCGGATCGCTGGGCGGAGTCGGTCAGCGGCAACGCACAGCGCTGGCACCGCGAGGGCCTCGCCACGAAATGGGGCTTCCCCACCCAGCAGGGCAAGGGCGACACCGGCATGCTCCTCCCCGACGAGGAGGCCGCCAACCTGCCGTTCCCCGGCCGCGACCAGCTCGCGACCTATCTCCGCGGTGCCTTCTCTGACCTGGAGCAGGCGATCGGGTCGCTCGATGACGAGACGATCCTGCGTGAGGCGGATAACCTGCTCGGTGAGTCTGCCCCGCTGGCCGATTCGATCGTTCGCCACCTCTCGCACATCAGCCGCCACCTCGGCATGATCGAGGCGCTGCGCGGCCTGCGCGGCGGCCACGGCACCGCTACCACCTGAAGCCATGGTCCAGATGCGCGACATCAGCAGCAGAGCGGCCGCAGTCGACTCTGCGCGCCTCACCCGCCCCCGTCGCGACCAGCCCTTCGAGCCGGCCAGCGACGCACGCCCGCTCCTCCTCGCTCACGGCGGCCTGCTGACGGTCGAGCGATTGGGCACCGTCGCCTACCTCCCCGCCTGGGAGCTGCAGGACGAGCTGGCCGATCAGCGAAGGGCCCGGCGCATCGGCGACCGACTGCTGCTGGTCGAACATTTCCCGGTCTACACCATCGGTCGCGGCGGTGACCAGGCCAACCTGCTGGCCACGCCCGAGCGGCTGCGCGAGATCGGCGCCGAGTTCCACCGCGTCGACCGTGGCGGCGATATCACCTTCCACGGCCCCGGGCAGATCGTCGCCTACCCCATCGTGGAGCTGCGCGACCCGCTCGACCTGCGCCGATACGTCCGCTCACTCGAGGAGGCGATCATCGCCACCGCAGCCGCATTCGGGGTCCAGGCCGCCCGTGAGGAAGGCCTCATCGGGATCTGGGTAGAGGGCCGGCGCAAACTCGCCGCCATCGGCGTTCGCGTGCGGCGCGGGGTGACCACCCACGGCCTCGCGCTGAACGTCAACACCGACCTGCGCTGGTTCGCTGAGATGATCCCGTGTGGCATTGCCGATAAGCAGGTCACCACCCTCGCCCGCGAGCTGGGCCACCCTCTTGACATGGCGGCCGTCGAGGACCGCATGGCCGATGAGCTGGCCCGCATCTTCGGCCTGGTGCTGGTGGCTCCTCCTCGCGGCCTGCCCGGCCCCGCCGGCGCCTCCGAGCAGTGA
>JAYUGK010000200.1:0-4873 GCA_043738415.1 Chloroflexota bacterium
TGCGCGTCCACCTCACCCCAGCGGCCGCGGACGGCGGCGGCCCACGCAGCGCCGAAGGTGAGCGAGCCCCGGATATTCGGCATCAGGACCCGGTAACCGTGGCTTGTCAGCATGATCGAGTCCATGGTGCCGCCCGGACCCCACGCTCCCGCTGGTCCGCCGTGCAGACACAGGATGGTCGGCAGTGGCCTGTCCCTGGCTCCTTCCGGCGAGGCGACCCAGACCTGCATCGCGCCGCCGGGCACCTTGACCCAATGCTCGTCCCAGCGGGGCAGCGGGAGCGATCGCTGCCAGGCCGATCCGCTGCCGGTGATCGGTCGCAACCGGTTCGGCGGCCGGGTGCGCTCCGACTCGACCGCATACACCTCTGCCGCATGCCGATCGACGCCGGCGCTCAACCCGATCCGTCCCGCGGCCACGGCCAGGCCCGCCCCCACCACCCGCCCCGGGGCGACCAGGGGCAGCGTCTCGCCGGCGAGGGAGATGCGGTATGGCAGGTTGCGACCGTCGGTGCCGACGATCACGAGCAGCTCGTCGGGTGAAAGCCACACGGGGCCCTGTCCGTCGTCGGCCTCCACCAGGTCGGCCCACGCGTCGCAGCCGATCGAGCGGTCGAGCGACCGCGTCAGGCAGCGTGGCTTGCCGCCGGAGGAGGGCGCGACCCACAGGCGGACCGGGTCGTGCTCGCCGGCATCGGCGATATCGGTGCCGAGGAAGGCGACCAGTTGGCCGTCGGGTGAGATGGCCGGCCGTTCCCCGTCGCCGCGCAGCGCGACCAGCTCGCGCACCTCGCCGCCGTCCGCGGAGACGCCGTAGATGCAGCTGCGCGGCGCGATATTGGCGTCGGGGCCCATGTCGGCGCTGAAGGCAAGCCACGCGCCGTCCGGCGCCCAGTCGGGCTCTTTCGCGTCGTAGTCGCCGCTGGTCAGCTGGCGCGGACGCGCCCCGCGACGAGCATCGACCACCCACAGGTGCGTGCGACGGCCGAGGTTGCCCGACTCGTCGTCGCGGAAGTCCGTGCGGCTCATGCGGCGGGCGGTGAGCGCCCTCCCCTTGCGTTCCGGTCCGACTGCGAAGCGATCGGGTCCAGCCTGGGCCAGAAAGGCGATTCGCCGTCCATCCGGACTCCAACGCGGCGTGCCGGCGCCGTGGGCGAGGCGGGTCAGCTGCCACGGCGCGCCGCCGGCCAGCGGCACGCTCCAGACCTGCGGCTCAGCCTTCTCCTCGCGGACCGCGTCGTGCACGAACGCCACCGATCGCCCATCCGGGGAGATCGCCGGCGCGGTGTCGCGGACGGCGCCCTCCGTCAGGCGGCGCGGCCGCCCTCCCTCCCAGGGGACGGCCCACAGATGCGACCGATACGCGCCGCGATGGACGACGCGCGCCGCGTAGACCACCCATGCGCCGTTGCGGGAGAGGTCGAACGACTCGATGGCGACCTGCGCGTTGACGAGGGCGCGCGCGGTGGGAATCGTCATGCGCGTCCGAGCATAATCGACCGGGGCGTCGCGGCGTTGACCCGGAGCCGGCCCGCGGTCCTCGTGGCCGAAGAGCTGGTGATGCACTTCCCCGGCCGCCGCTCGCTGGTCGATGCCCTGCGGCGGCGCCCCACCCTGCCCGTCCAGGCGCTCGCGGGGGGTCAGCTTCCACGTGGCGCCCGGCGAGGTGCTGGCCCTGGTCGGGGAGTCGGGCTGTGGCAAGACCACCACCGCCAACCTGTTGATGGGCCTGCTGACCCCCACTGCCGGGCGGGTGGTGCTGGACGGTCGGCCTGTCGGTGGCCAGTCGAGGGCCGAGCTGGCGACCATGCGCCGCGAGATGCAGATGATCTTCCAGGACCCGTACGAATCGCTGAACCCGCGCATGCGCGTCGCCGACGTAGTCGCCGAGCCGCTCCGCGTCCACCGGGTGTCCGCCTCGCGGGCCGACGAGGCCGAGCGCGTGTCGCGTGCCCTGACGCTGGCCGGTCTGACGCCGGCGGAGGTCTACCTGCACCGCTACCCGTTCGAGCTGTCCGGCGGGCAGCGTCAGCGGGTGGTCGTCGCGGCCGCCCTCGCGCTGGAGCCCCGGGTGCTGATCGCCGATGAGCCGGTCAGCATGCTTGACGTCAGCATCCGCGCCGAGATCCTGAACCTGCTGCGCGGCCTTGCCACCGAGCAGCGCATCGCGGTGGTGATGATCACGCACGACCTGTCCACGGTCGCGGCCTACGCCGATCGCATCGCGGTGATGTACCTGGGTCGGATCGTTGAGACCGGCCACGCGCGGCGCATCCTGGCTGAACCCGAGCACCTCTACACCCGCGCCCTGCTGTCGCTGGTGCCAGTGCCCGACCCGTCGGCCAGGCGCCACCCCCAGATCCTTGTCGGCGAGACCCCGGACCCCACTCGCGTGCCGTCGGGCTGCCGGTTCCACCCTCGTTGCCCGGTAGCCCTCGAGCGCTGCAAGTCCGTGGACCCGGGGCTCGTCACAATCGGGGAGGATCATGCCGCCGCGTGCGTGCTCGTCGAGGGCGGGCGCATTCGCCAGGCGGACCAGCGAGGCGCGGCGGACTAGAACAGTCTCGTCAGGACCACCGCCGTCACCAGCGCGCCGAGCGCGGCGGCCGCGACCCCGCGCGGCAGCCGGGTCAGCGAATCCGCCACCACTCCGCCGAGGGCGGCAGCGGCCACGGCTCCCGCTACCCCTGCCAGCGCGGCGGCGATCGAGTGGGCCAGCGTCGGCGAGGCTGCCGCCAGTTGCCGTTCGCCGGCGCTCACCGCGCCCGCCGCCACGACCAGGAGGGCGCCGAGCAGCCCCGCGCCGAGGGTGCCGGTGAAGGCTCGCAGCCGTCCGATCTGGGTGCCACCGGTGGCGGCAGCCCCGATCACCAGCGCCATGGCCACTGCCCACGTCCCCGGCAGTGGCCGCGTGGCGTCGTGCGGAGCGGCCACGGCGTACCAGGCCAATGCCAGTGCCGGGGCGCCCAGCATGCCGATCGCCGCTACCCAGGTCAGGGGCCGCGTCCAGTCCTCGGGGTCCTCGGGGGGCACCACCGTCCCGAGCCGAACGCTGGCCGGGACCAGATCGTCGGGGTCCGACGCCGCCGGCCCGGTCACCTGGGGTCCGCCTCGCCCACCTCGCGCAGGCTGGGGACGGTTGCCAGTCGCAGCCCCAGGATGCGGGCCCCCAGCTCGCGCACCATCCATCCCGCCTCGGCCTCCAGTCGCGGCTCGTCACCGTCCAGCGCCAACGATGCCAGCGCCAGCAGCTCCGGCACGGCGGCCGGCGTGTTCAGGTCGTCGTCCATGGCAGCCAGGAATCGCTCGCGGTGTCGGCGCACCGCTGGGCCCAGGGCGGCCGGGTCAGCTGCTGCAGGCGCCAGCGGCTCGATCTGCTCGGCGATCAGGCATGCCATGCGCAGCCGGGACGCGTCAACGACGGCGGCCTCGAGATCGGCCCGGCGGAAGTTGAGCTCATCGCGGTAGTGGTGGCTGACCAGGTGGAGGCGGATCGCGTCGCCGCTGTAGGAGCGAAGCAGGTCTCGCACCAGGACCAGGTTGCCGAGCGACTTGCTCATCTTCTCTTCGGCGAAGCGCAGCATGCCCGTGTGCATCCACCACTCCACGAACGGTCGCTCTCCGGTCGCGCCCTCGCTCTGCGCGATTTCCGATTCGTGGTGCGGAAAGGCCAGATCGCCCCCGCCGCCATGGATCTCGAACCGGTCCCCGAGGTAGGCGGTGCTCATCGCCGAGCACTCGATGTGCCAGCCAGGGCGCCCCGGCCCCCACGGCGAGTCCCAGGCCGGCTCGTCGGCCAGTGACGGCTGCCACAGCACGAAGTCGAGCGGGTCGCGTCGGCCGGGCATCTCCGGCCGGCTGCCGCGCTCCAATGCGATCGGCAGCATCGCTTCACTCGACAGATGCGACAGCTCGCCGTAGCTCGGCCGGGAGGCGATGCTGAAGTAGACGTGCCCCTCGGCCCCGTAGGCATGTCCATTGGCCACGAGCCGACGAATCATCTCGAGCATCTGCGGGATGTGCGCGGTGGCGCGCGGGAAGTGATCGGGTGGCAGCCAGTTGAGGGCTGCCATCTCGGTCAGGAAGGTGGTCACGTGGCGGTTGCCGAGGTCCAGGTAGTCCTCGCCGGTCTCGCGTGCCCTGCGCAGCATGTCGTCGTCCACATCGGTCAGGTTCTGGACGTACACCACCCGGTGGCCGAGGTACTCCAGGTAGCGATGCAGTACGTCAAAGGCGAGATAGGTGAAGGCGTGGCCCAGGTGTCCGGTGTCGTAGGGGGTCACGCCGCACACGTAGAGGCCCACCGGTCCGGCACCGATGGGCGCGAATGGCACCAGCGCAGCGCGTCGCTGGTCGTAGAGGCTCAGGGTCACGGCACGGATTCTAGGGCTCCGTCATCCGGGGTGCGGCGAACGGGTTGGTAGAATCATGCCCTGTAGCCGCTCATCGAAGAACTTGGAGTCCGAGACCATGTGGGACGTCCTGCGCTGGTTCGCCTTCTTCGTCACCGCCATCCTGGTCATCGTGGCCATCCTCTACCTGATCATGGGACGCCCGCTGCCGATCCCAAACTTCTAGCGGCTCACCACAGCTCGGGCTTGGTGCTCATCAGGAAGCCGATCAGCCCGACCGCCGCCCCCATCCCGTATGCGAGGTAGCGCTGCCGGCGCACGGTCCGCCGCCAGCCCTGCTGGTCACCGGCAGGGTCCAGCCGCGCCAAACGCCGCAGGTTGGGCCGCGACAACGCCCCGGCGATCAGCAGGTTGGCGGCGTACACCGCCAGCGCGGCGAGCAGCCACGGCTTGCCCAGCAGCTGGGTCCCCAGGCTCGCCAGCAGGCCCGCCCCGGTGGCCAGCAGGCCCAGGCCGATCAGC
>JAYUGK010000201.1:0-4857 GCA_043738415.1 Chloroflexota bacterium
CTCTTGCCGGCCATGGTGCGGACCGGTCCGGCGCTGACCGTGTTGACGCGGATCCCGAACTCGCCCAGGTCGCGGGCCAGGTAGCGGGTGATCGACTCCAGGCCAGCCTTGGCGACGCCCATCCAGTCGTAGATCGGCCAGGCGAAGCGGGCGTCGAAATCGAGCGTCACCACGCTGGCGCGACCTGCTGCCTTCATCGGCTCAAGCATGCCTGCGCTCAGCGCCTTGAGCGAAAAAGCCGATGTCTGGAAGCCAAAGGCGACACTTTCCCAGGGAGTGTTCAGGAAGTTGCCGCCGAGTCCGTCGGCGGGCATGAAGCCGATGGCATGCACCACACCGTCAACCTTGCCCCAGCGGCGCATCAGTTCGGAGCGCACCGCGTCAACATGCTCCGGGTTGTTGACGTCCATCTCGAGCACGTCCGGGGTCGTGGGGAGCTTGCGCGCCACGCGCTGGGTCAGGCTCATGCCTCGCCCCACGCCGGTCAGCAGCACTTCGGCGCCCGCCTCCTGCGCGACCTTGGCCACGCTGAAGGCGATGCTGTCGTCGGTCAGCACACCGGTGATGAGCAGCTTCTTGCCGTCGAGCAGCACGCGCCGGACCTCCCTTTCCCTCTGATCGATGGCGCCGCGGTGGGCGCCGCTGTGCGCGGCCGATTGTACCGGTCGGCCTGTGGCGACGATACTTGGCGTCCATGACGACCACACTGCGCGAGCTCTTCCGCCACAACCGCTCGTCCAACGAGCGGCTGCTCGAGGCGTGCCGAGGCCTGACCGAACAGCAGCGCTCGGCAACCGTCGAGGGGACCTACGGCGAGCTCGGCTACACGCTCACCCACCTGGTCCGCGCGGAGAGCTACTACCTGGCGCTGTTGACCGATTGGGAGCCACCGCTGCGCTGGGAGATCCCCGGCCCGTTCCCCGGCATCGATCAGCTGCTCGACCAGGCTCGCTTCACCGGAGAGCAGCTGATCGAAATCGTCGACGCGATCGATCCGGACAGGGCGCTGCAGGTGGACGACGAGCCGGTTCCCGCCTCGGTCATCCTGGTGCAGGCCATCAACCACGCGACCGAGCATCGTGCCCACGTCGCCACCATCCTGACCCAGATCGGCATCGCGCCGCCCGAGATCGACGGCTGGTCGCTCGTCAACTTCGCGGATTGACGCGCCGATGATGGTTCACCTGTATGACTACCAGGTGCCGGTGGCCGATGCCGCAGGCGGGGTGGCGAGCCTCCATGACGCGCTCGCCGACCTTGACAACGAGGACCGCAAGGCGCTGCTCGGCGGCCTCTTCCGCGAGGAGCGCATGCCGGGCACCATGGAACGCCTGTCGACCCTGGTCAGCGACCTGGATGCCAGCTTCGCCGACCTCCTGACGCTGCTCGACAACGCGTCCCGGTCGCGGCGCTTCGTGGCGATCGACGAGGCGAAGGCCGTCCTGGACCGATACCTCCCGGCCACCGCGATTGCCGGCACGCATGACTGGGATGTCGCCCGGCTGCACGAGCCGTACGGCGATGGCACGTACCACGGGAAGCTGCTCAAGCGGGTCCGCAAGCAGCTCCGATCGGTGGGGAGTCGCGACGCGCTGACCACCCCATTCCTCCTCCGCCGCGAATGGGGTCGCTAGTCTCGTGAGCCGACGATCGTCGCGCCGCGGGCGCCCCTACCAACCGCTGCCGAAACGCCAGTCGAACTGGGGCGCAAGGCTGATCGTCGTCTTCGTCGCCTTCATCCTGGTGGCCGGCTTCGCGATCCTCACGTTCGCGCGCTGACCGCAGTCTGCGGAGTTTGCGCTGAGGGCAATCAACGGCCAAGCAGCGACCCATGGGTGGTACGTGACCAACCGGATCGTGCGTGGGCGTGGCAGTGTCTGGAGGAGATCTGTTCGAATCGGCGGGAAACGCGCCCGAAGTTGGCCGTTACTTGCGCTGAGCGCAAACCGGGGCGTGTGCGGACGCCGACTCCTCGCGTCGCTCAGTCAAGAACGAGCGGCTTGACCGTCATGACCTCGTCGACCCGTCCCTCCTGCTCGGAACGCGGCGCGTCGCAGTACGGCTCGGCAAGCTGGCGATCCAGGTCGCAGACCTTGAGCATGACGTGGCCAATCCCCAGTGGCTCCAGAGTGGCTCCAGCGCCGCGGAGCGCTATGGAGCGGCCGACGACGGCAGCACGCCCCTCACTCGAATTGAACGGTGACGGTGACGACCCCCGCGCTGAGACCGCGATCGGTGACCGCGGCCCACGCCTCGGGCGAGAGGTCTGCAACCTTCTGGTTTGCCGCTCCCCAGTAGCAGCCGCAGTAGTCCGCCACCGGCAGCCGAGCGCAGCGGTCCGCGCAGACGGTCACGTATCGCGCGGCCGGGGGCGCATCGTAATGGCCTCCCAGGGCACCCGGCAGAGCGACAACCGCTTCTCCCCGCCAGCCGGCGGAGCAGCAGTACCAGGTTGCCTTGCCGGTGACCGTGGTGCCACCGGCCGGCGGAGGCGACACCTTTGCCGAGCTGGGTCGTCGGAGGATGGTCGCCGTCATGACGAGGCTCGGTGGCGCCGCCATGCTGACCGGGCTCAACTCCTCCGGGCCGATCGGCTGACCGGCGGCCGCCAGGCTCCGGCTTGAGGAGAGGCTGCGACCCGCCGGGCCGCGGTCGGCCACCTCGACCGGGCTATCGGCAATCGCCAGCAGACGCCGTGCTTCGACCACCAGCGGTGAGGCGGAGCGGGCCGTCAGCGGGCTCAGCAGGCCGATCGCAAGTGCGCCGGCTATGACGAACACCGCCACGCGTCGGGGCTGGTCCGGCAATAGAATCCTCGCAAACGTGGGGCACAACGCCGTCCCGCGGGGTGATGACCGGACCGCCGAGGCGCCGATCCCGCACGAAACAGTCCTCACCCTACCATCCGAGGCGCGAACCTGTCGAGCGGAGGAGACCCGATGGCCAGCAAGCGGAACCACGCGCATCGCAGCGGCGCCGTCATCGTACGAGGCGGCGAGCACCGCCTGACGGAGGATCAGCGGCTACTCCAGGAGGGCGACGGAACCGCATTTCTGCGGACCGATACCTGGCGGACCCTGCGGATCATGGGCGAGTTCGTCGAGGGGTTTGATGCCCTCGCATCGGTCGGCCGGGCGGTGAGCGTCTTCGGCTCCGCGCGGATATCAAGCAGCGACCCGTACTACCGGATGGCTCGCCAACTTGCCCACAAGCTGGCGAAACGCGGCTACGCGATCATCACCGGTGGAGGACCGGGGATCATGGAGGCGGCCAATCGGGGCGCCCGGGAGGGCGGAGGCACATCGGTCGGCTGCAACATCGAGCTCCCATTCGAGCAGGGGCTGAACGAGTTCGTCACGCTCGGGATGGAGTTCCGCTACTTCTTCGTGCGCAAGACGATGTTCGTCAAGTACGCGGAGGCGTTCTGCATCTTCCCCGGCGGCTTCGGCACCCTCGACGAGCTGTTCGAGGCGTTGACCCTGATCCAGAACGGCAAGGTGCAGCACTTCCCGGTGGTCCTCTTCGGCACCGCCTACTGGCGCGGCATGCTCGACTGGCTCTCCTCCGGGGTGCTGGACGAGGGCAAGGTCAGCCGGGAAGACCTCACCCTCTTCACGGTGACCGATGACGTCGACGAGGCGGTCGAGGTGATCCTTGCCCACCACGAATTGCACGAGGCGGCGCGGGGCGATCACGGAGAGCGGTAGGCGCGGCTGGCGGGCCCGACCGGATTCGAACCGGCGATCTCCAGCGTGACAGGCTGGCATGTTGGGCCGCTACACCACGGGCCCGCGGGAGCGACGGTGGCGGAGTATAGCAGGGGCATCCCCCAGCCTCAGTTGGACTCCCCCGTCGCACCCATCAGTCCAGCAACCGCGAGGGCATAGGCGATCGTCGCCAGCAGCAGGCCGGCGCTGGCGGGCAGCATCAGGATCGGCGGCGCGCTGCCTGCCACTGCGCTCACCAGGGCCGCCACGCTGAAGGCAAAGGCCAGCACCGCCATGCCGGCCGCCAGCACCACGGCACCTGTAACCGCACCGCGCACCCGGAGCCCAACCGCCGCTACCGCTGCGAGGTGCAGCCCGCCCAGCAGCGATGTGCCACAGCCAAGCGCCACCATCGCGCCACCTACCGCCGCGGTGCCGATAACTGAGTCGGGAATTCGGCTGCTGACCAGTTCGGGGTCGAGCAGCCCTGTGGCGATCAACCCGAGGCCCGCCAGGATCAGCAGGCCGCCGCCCACCGTCAGGAAGACGAGGGCCAGCCCGCGCAGGCGCACCACGCGCCGTCCGTTACGAGGTCAGCGGGTACTGCGGGCGAGGACGACCGTCGCGCCGCCGAAGACGACGAAGACCACGACCAGCGCCGCGACCAAAACGGTATCGCGAGCCGGTGCCGCGACCAGCAGCGTGGCTCCGGCCGCAGCCAACAGCGTCGTCAGGCCCGCCAGCAGAATCGAAAGGGGTCGCGCAAAACGCAGGTCAGCCAACAACGCCCCGGCACTGCCGGTCAGGCCACCGCCAAGGATCAGCAATCCCAGCCCACCCATGATCTGTGGGCCGCCCAGCGCGGCCAGGTTCGGCGGTGCACTATCGGGATAGGCGGACCCGATGGTGAGGCCACCCACGATCATCGCCATCGCCGCGATGAAGATCGCCAGGCCGCCGACCGCGCAGGCCACCATCGCGACGCTGGCGGCCTCACCCAGGTGCTCGGGGGCGAGCGAGTGGGACCGGCCACGAGGCGCGGGGAGAGCGCTCTGGCGCGCTCCGGGGCTGCCGATCTTCCTACTCGTCACGGGCCCGGATTGTAGGGGACTGCCGCGACGGGCACCACCGTATACTCGGACTCGTGCCG
>JAYUGK010000202.1:0-13159 GCA_043738415.1 Chloroflexota bacterium
CGTTAAGCAGGCAGCGCCGATGTGTCAAGAGGGTGGATCTTTGGGGCACTAGGGACGTTTGGCACTAGTGCTCTTGGCTGGTGTGGAGGTACGGTCCACGGGCTGGCAAGGGAGGTCCCCCACGCAGTTCTTTTGCGCCCCGGGCCCTCCTCTGGTACTGCCTCCTCCTGCGCGCCCCCGCAGGGTCATCGGTCGCGCGTCTGGGGTCGCCTCGCGCGGAGTTTCAAGCCAAGGAGGTTCTTAACCGTGAAGCGCCTGTTTGCCGCGATGACCGCAGCCCTGATGATGGTTGCGCTGGTCTCCAGCGTCGTCACCGCCTCTCGGCTGTTTACCCACGCGACGGGAGGTATCGCGATGAGTCCGTCCCAGTACGCCTCGTTCAGCGCGTTCGACTACGGCGCCTCGGGCGATCGCGGAACCTTCAACTACACGAACTTCGCCTACGCGGCGGTCGGGACCGGTGTGTGGAATATCGTCGGAACATACCCGCTCGTAGTGACCTTTGCCGGCATCGACTACACGCACAGCATGACGGTCGACACGGTCACCCCGACCTCGACAAAGGCGACCGCGTTCAGCGGGACCGGGTTTTACCCCGCGGTTCACACCTGGACCGTGACGGGCTCGGTCACCGGGTCGGACCTTTCGTTCGACTTGCTCTACATCAACGGCCCCTTGACCGGGTACACGTTCCACGCTATCGGCACGATCGCCGCGGACGGCTCGATGTCCGGAACGGCCACTGACAGCCTCTTCGAGACGCCGCTGACGTGGTCTACCCCCGCTGGATCCGCCCACGAGGTGTTGAGCTACACGGCATCAGTCACCTGTGCCGACGTCTCAAGCTCAGCCTCCACCGCGACGTTCGGGTTCACGATCCCTGCGGGCTTCCCGGGCCTTAGCGGCCTGAACATTGTCGCCAAGGTGTACGACGGCGGGACGCCGGGTACCAACGGGGACACATGGGCCCACGGAGTCGCCAACGACCCCTGCGAGGGCCCTGCTTCCGGCTATCCGATCACGAGCGGCAACCTCGTCGTTCACTGAGTGGCGAGCCGGGGGGCTTCCTCCCGGCCTCCCTCATTACGCGACGTACAAGAGGCCGAGATGGGGTACGTCACCATGGTGACCCGGGTCGCAAGCGCACGAGATGGAGAAACTACGGCGTCGAGATCCTGATCGACGGTAACGTGGTTCCGACGGACCCGTACTCGACTCTGCCGAGCCAGGTGAGGTTCGACCTGAAGTAGATCGAAGCGCTCTCGCAACCAAGACTCATGGCAAGGGGGCCGGTCGGACGACCGGCCCCCTTCCGCATTCGACATACCCCACTTCGCGCGCTCCCCGCTCAGTCGCCGGTCTCACCGTCGACGCATAGCACGCGGGCCGGGATCGACCATCAAGGGTCGTGTAACGCAGCCGCAGATGGCTCGGTCGGCGCGCCCTTTGGCAGGACAGGCGGCAGGGTGACGATGAAGCAGGTGCGTCCCGGTGCAGTCTCGACGTCGATGCGCCCGCCGTGGCGAACCACCACGTTATGGGTGATGTGCAACCCCAACCCGCTGCCCACGCCGGGTGGCTTGGTGGTGAAGAACGGCTCGAAGATCTTGGCCGCCACCTCCGGCGGGATCCCCGGACCGTTGTCGCAGATCGACACGCGGACGCCGCCGCCATCGGCCTTCTCGGCTCGAATCGAGATCTCGCCCCTGCCATCCATCGCATCGGCGGCGTTGTCGATCAGGTTGGTCCAGACCTGGTTCAGCTCGCTCCCCCAGGCCTCGATCTCGGGCAGGTCGGGGTCGTAGTCACGCGTCACATCGATCCCGCCCTTGAGCTTCTGGCGGAGGATCACGAGCGTGTCATCCAGCCCCTTGCGCAGGTTGATGCGTTGCACCGGAGCCTGGTCGAGGTAGGCATAGGACTTGACTGCGCCGACGATCTCGCTGATCCGATCCCCGGCCATGCGCACCTCGCCGATCAGCGATTCCACCTTGGCGGTGGCGGCCAGCCAGGCCGCCGCATCGCCGGCGCCGGCCTGATCCATCCCCGCGAAGGCATCGCGCAGCTCGGGCACCGTCCAGCCGGCGTCGACCAGGGCGGCAGCCGCTTCGGCGTCACCGACCAGCTCGTCGATCTCGTCGATCGCGTCGGAGCGCCCGAGCGCATCCAGGCTTGCCTTGCCCGATGGCCGCAACAGGGTCAGGGTGTGCGGCGGGTGGAGCCGGTTCCGCTCCTGGATCGCCTGGTCGAGGGCCTCGACCGAACGTCGGATGGCGGCCGCCGGGTTGTTCAGCTCGTGCGCCAGCCCCGCCGCCAGCGTCCCCAGGCCGGCCAGCTTCTCGCGCTGGCGCAGGGTCGACTCCATGCCGCGCAGGCGCTCGATGACGGTGCGAATCATGCTGATCGCCGCTTCGGGACCGGCGGACAGCATCTCCAGCACGGCCTCGTAGGGAATGCGCAGAACCTCCGCGTCGGTGGCGGCGCGCACGCTCGCCATCCGCCGACCGCGCTCCAGGGCCGCCAGTTCGCCCTGGATGGCGCCCGGCCCCACGCGGGCCAGCGGGATCTCGGCGTTGCCCGAGAGCTTGGTCACCTCGAGCTCGCCGGAGACCACCACGTAGATGTCGTCGGCCACGTCGCCCTCGGTGATGAGCGGCTCACCGGCCCGCAGCTTCATCGGCGTCGCTCCGGCTGCCAGGCGCTCCAGATGCTCGGCGGGAAGATCGGCGAAGAGTGAGGTGGCGCGCAGGGCGTCCAGGGCCATTTACAGGCTGGCCAGGTACTGGTGCACGAACTGGACCGACATGGCGCCCTCGCCGACGGCGCTGGCGATCCGCTTGACCGAGCGGGCCCGCACGTCGCCGGCCACCATCACCCCTGGCAGACTCGACTCGAGCAGGAACGGCTCCCGGACGAGGCCCCAGCCCGACGGCGGCTTGCCGCCGCTGAGCAGCTCGGCGCCGGTGATCACGAAGCCGCCCGGGTCTCGCAGCACGGTCCCCTCCAGCCACTCGGTGCGTGGCTGCTGGCCGATGAACACGAAGACCGCCGCCAACGGCAGGTCTTCGGACCCGCCCGGCCCGGCGACGGTCAGAGCGGACAGATGACTTTCCCCCTGCACCCCGGCCACCGACGTCCCGTAGCGGATCTCGATGTTCGGAATGGCTGCCATCTGGTCAATCAGGTATTGGCTCATGGCAGACAGCTGCGGGGTGCGCACCATCAGCAGCACGCGCTCGGCGAAGCGGGACAGGTAGACCGCCGCCTGCCCAGCAGAGTTGCCGCCGCCGACCACGCCCACCTGTTTGCCACGGTAGAGAACCGCCTCGGTGGTGGCTGCGCCGTAATAGATGCCGGCCCCCGCCAGCTCGGCGGCGCCGGGGAGGTCCAGCTGCCGGTAGGCCACCCCGGTGGCCACCACCACCGTCTGGCAAGAGACATCGCCGCCGGCTCGGAGCGTGACAACGCGGTACGGATCCTCGCGTCGAATGCCCGTTACCTCGTCAGGGGAGAGGATCTCCGCCCCGAGGCGTCGAGCCTGTGCCAGGGCCCGCCGGGCCAGGTCCCCGCCGGAGAGGCCTGCCGGGAAGCCCAGGTAGTTCTCGATCCGGCTGGTGGTGCCCGCCTGTCCGCCGGGCGCCTCCTGCTCGACCAGCAGCGTCTTGAGCCCCTCGCTGGCCCCGTACACCGCGGCCGCCAGCCCGGCGGGTCCACCCCCTACGATCACCAGGTCGTAGAACGGCAAGGCGGCCCGCGTCTGCAGGCCGAGCTTCTCGGCGATGTGCAGGGTCGATGGATCGCGCAGTGTCGAACCATCGGGGAAGAAGACGATCGGGATCGCCGCATCGACCGGCTCGCCATGCCCAAGCGAGGCCGCCAGGCGACGTCCCTCGTCGTCCTCGAGAGGATCGAGCCAGGCGTAGGGCACCTGGTTGCGGGTCAGGTAGTCGCGGATGGTGTGGCCGCCCGGCGACCAGCGGCCCGCCAGCAGCCGCAGCCCCTCGAACGGCGGACGGAAGGTGGCGCTCCAGTCGGAGAGCAGGTCGTCGAGGATAGGGTAGAGCTGCTCCTCCGGCGGGTCCCAGGGCTTGAGAATGTAGTGATCGAGGCGAATCTCGTTGATGGCGTGGATGGCCACGTCGGTGTCGGCGTAGGCGGTCAGCAGCACCCGCTTGGCGTCAGGCTGCAGCTCGGCGGCGGCGGCCAGGAACTCGGTCCCGGTCATCTGCGGCATCCGCTGGTCGGACAGGAAGAGGGCGACCGAGCTGCCGCGCGCCGTCAGCTGTCGCACCGCCTCGAGCGCCTCGGCGCCGGAACCGGCGGCCACGATGCGGTACCCCTCGCCGTACCGCGCGCGCAGGTCACGCTCCACTGCCCGGAGCACCGGGACGTCATCGTCGACCGTCAGCAGGACCGGTTTGGTGGCCATGGGGCGCCAAGTGTAGGGCCTGCGGTTCGGGAACGGCGGACACGAGGCGCCATCCAGTCCCGGCCCGAGGCGCTAGCATCGGCGCATGAGCGAGGCAGAGCGCGCCGATGTGGTGGTCATCGGCGGCGCCATCGTCGGAAGCGCGGTCGCCACCTTTCTCGCTCGCCGACCGGACTGGCATGGTCGAGTCGTGGTCGTGGAACGCGACCTCACCTACCGGACGTCGTCGACCACCCTCTCGGCCGCCTCGATCCGCCTCCAGTTCAGCACGCCGCTCAACATCGAGATCTGCCGCTTTGGCGTGCAGCTGATCAAGCACCTCGACGAGTGGTTGGGGGTGGCGGGCGAGCCGGAACCGGAGATTGACTTCGTCGAGGGCGGGTACCTGTTTCTGGCGAGCGAGGCCGGCATGTCGATCCTCGAGCGCAATCACGCCACGCAGCGTGCGCACGACGTGCAGGTCGCCCTGCTGACCCCGGCCGAGCTGCGGGTGCGATTCCCCTGGCTGAACGTGGACGACATCGCCGGCGGGTCGCTTGGCCTGGCCGATGAAGGCTGGTTCGACGCCTACGCCCTCCTCCAGGCGTTCCGCCGCAAGGCCCGCTCGCTGGGGGTCGAATACCTCCAGGGGGAGGTGGTCGAAGTCGAGCGCAACGGACAGACCGCCACCGGGGTGCGCCTGGCCGATGGGCGGCGGATCGAAGCCGATTGGGTGGTCAATGCCGCCGGACCGCGCGCCGGGACCGTGGCGGCCATGGCGGGCCTCGAGCTGCCGGTCCGACCTCGCAAGCGGCAGGTCTTTCACTTCGACTGTCGCGCCTCCACGCCGGACATGCCGCTGACGATCAGCCCCAGCGGGATCTACGTCAGGCCGGAAGGGCCGTCCTATATCGCGGGCTACTCCCCGCGCGAAGGCGAGCCGGACCCGGACACGCTCGATCTCGAGGTGGATCGATCCCGGTTCGACGAGATCATCTGGCCCGAGCTGGCGCACCGGGTGCCAGCCTTTGAGGCGCTCCGCCTGCTTGACGCCTGGGCGGGGCACTACGAGGTCAATACCCTCGACCGCAACGCGATCATCGGCCCGCACCCCGAGCTGCGAAATTTCCTGTTCGCCAACGGCTTCAGCGGCCATGGCCTGCAACAGGCGCCGGCCGCCGGACGCGGCCTCTCCGAGTGGATCGCCAGCGGCCGATACGAGACTCTTGACCTGTCGATCTTCGGGTACGAGCGGATCGCCCGCAACGAACCGGTCAGGGAGCTGAACGTCGTCTGACGCGCCGGAACCGACACCCCCGGCGTAGGATGCCGATGTGCTCCCCCCGCGCATCGTCGTCACCCTCTCGAATCCGGAACATGCCATGGACCCGGAGACCGCGGCCGTCAAGAATCAGCGCTATCTCGAAGCGCTGGAGCGGTCGGGCGCCGTGGCCGTCCCGCTCGACGAACGGATGCCAGCCGAACAGCGCGCCGCGGCCCTGGCCGAGATGCACGGCCTGCTGATCTCCGGTGGCGCTGATCTGGACCCCGCCCTGTACGGCGAACCGTCCGCCGGGTCAGGCAGCCCGGATCACGGACGCGACGCGATCGATGGCGAGGCGTTCCGGGCTGCGGCAGCCGCCGGGGTGCCGATCCTTGGAGTCTGTCGCGGCCTGCAGGCGATCAACGTCTTCTCCGGTGGCCAGCTCGTCCAGCACCTCGAGGGCCATGAGAGCCCGCCGTATCCCGATCCGGTTGTCACGCGTCATGGGCTCGACCTCGTGACCGGCACCCGGCTGGCCACGATCCTGGGCGAGGCGACCGACCTGCACGTCAACAGCTACCACCACCAGGCCGTGGTGCCCAGCGGCCTCGCCGCCGGGCTGCGCGCATCCGCCACCGCGGCCCATCCGGGCGCGGGTGACCTGGTCGAGGCGCTGGAGGCGACCGATCCGGACCGCTGGCTGATCGGGGTCCAGTGCCATCCCGAACGCACCGAGTCGTCGCCACCGGTCATGGAGCGCCTGTGGAGCGCCTTCGTGGCCGCCTGCGGCCAGTACCGGGAGCGCGCCGCGGAGCACCGCAGTCTTGCCGCAGTGGGCCCGCCCTAGTCTGCGGACATGTCCACCAATCGGTCGCTCCTGTATGTCGCTGCAGGCATCATCGGCCTGGTGGTGCTGGCCGTCGCCGTGGTGCTGCTGGCCGGCGATCGTAAGCCCCAGGAGTTCCCGCCCGATGCCCCCGAGGCGGCACTGCAGGACTACCTCGCCGCGTGGGACAGCCGTGACGTTGCGGGTGCCTACGGCTACCTCTCAGCGCGCGTCCGTTCCACCACCTCGCTCGAGGACTACCAGCTCGCCGCCGATAACTTCGCCTCGTACGGGACGCCTCCGAACGGCCCGAACCGCCGGGTCTTCATCGATAACTCCAGCGGCAGCGGGGACCACGTGGTGGTGCGGCTGACCGTCGAGGAGCTGTACGCCAACGGCCTGAACACCGATGTCCAGCGCTCGAGGCGCTCGGTGCCGATGGTCCACGACCCCGACGGCTGGCGAATCGACGAGCCGCTGGTGTGGCTCGACCCGATGCCGGTCGGTGAGTACCTGAAGTAGAGGAAGAGAGAACGAGATGCAGACCGTCCGACGCCTGTATGTCTACCTGCTCAGCGGGATCAGCCTGGGGGTCCTGGCCTATGGCTTGATCGTTCTGCTGGATGTGATCTTCGGGCAGCTGGGGATCGGACAGGGAACCCTCATCGGGCGGGACGGAGACAACTGGGCACGGCAGCAGCTCAGCCTCGCCGCGGCCCTCATTGGAGTCGGCCTGCCGGTATGGGGGATCCACTGGTGGTTCGCGGAGCGGGGCCTGCACCCCGATCGCCCGAACGCCGAGGACGAGCGCGCCTCCGTCGTGCGCGCCCTGTACCTGAGCGTGGTGCTGGTCGTGCTGCTTGGATTCGGCGCCTTCGCGGCGCGCGACCTTGTGCGCGAGGCAGTTCTTGGTTTCCTGCCGCGACCCTCGGCTGACTTCTATTACGGCAATACCAACCCTGCCATGTCGCTTGCCAGCCTGTTGGTCGCGGCCGCCGCCTGGGGCTACCACGTGGCGATTCGACGACGTGACATGGCTCGCGGCCCGCTCCATGGGGCGGCCGCGTGGCTCCCACGGATCTACGTGTACGGGGCAACCCTGGTAGCGCTATCGGTCACGCTGCAGGCATTCGGCGACCTCGCGCGGTACGCCGGGGAGACGGTGTGGCAGCCTGCCAGCAACCCCGACGACAGCTACCGCTCCTACGCCCTCGCCGACTCGCTGAGCACGTTCGCCGTCTGGGCGGGCGCCTGGCTGGGCCACTGGTGGTACGTCGGAACACTGACGAACGCCGGCGGCTGGCGAGCGACCAGCGAGCGTGGCGCCCGGCTGCGGCTCGCGTTCTTTGTGGCGGTCATCCTGTCCGGCACCCTGTCTGTGGTCCGCCTGGCCGGGGAGGCGCTGCGCGCCGTCCTGGTACCCGCCTTCGGCGCGATCGATGCGATCGGTGGCAACCTTGACGGGACCGATCTCCTCCGGACGGTGGCTGTCGCCCTTGTCAGCGCGGTGCCGTGGGCCGTCGCCTGGTGGCTTCATCAGCGCCGGATGCACGAAGAGGCGCTCCAGGCCGATGACCCAGCCCGGACGATGGTAGCCACGCGCCTCGGCCTGCACGCCGTCGCCCTGGTCGGCCTCGCCTTCGCGGCCGTCGGCAGCGGCTGGCTCGCCGGACTGCTGATCGACGTGCTGCTCGGTGGTTACCGCAGCGTGGGTGGATCCGGCTTCTGGCGCGCCGAGCTGGCAACCTTCGTCCCCTACGCGGTGCTCGGGCTGGTGGTCTGGATCTGGCGCTGGTGGCCGATCCAGTCGCTCCATGCGACCGATCCCGCAGGAGAGGCCTCATCGACCATCCGGCGCAGCTTCCTGCTGATCATCCTGGCGGCAAGCGTCATCGCGGCCCTGGGCAGCCTGGCGTTCGTCCTTTACCGGCTCTTCGGCCTGCTGCTGGGGGCCGGTCTGGGGGGCAACACGATCTCGGATCTCTCGACGCCGGTCGGGGCGCTGCTGGCCGCGGGCACCGTTGCGCTCTATCACGGCCTGGCGTTGCGGCGCGACCTGTCGCTGCGCGCGGCAGCACCGCCGGTCGCGATCGCGGAGCCACCCTCGATCGCAGCGACGGCCGCGGAAAGCCTCGCGCTCGTCCTCCACGGGCCGTCCAAGGGGGAGCTTGCGGCGGCCGTCGATGCCCTGCGCGCTGCGCTTCCGCCCGGCTTCACACTCGATGAGGGGTAGGCATCAGCCACCGAGGTGTCCCGACAAGTCGTCGGGGTCCGCCGGCGCCTCCCAATCCGCAATTCTCACTCTCGGGGGCCTACGCCGAAAGCGCGGCGGCCGGGGATTCCTCCGACGGCCTACCACTCACCGAGCGAGAATTACGCTCCGGCCAGCTGCGGACGTGCTCACCAGCTTGCAATAAGCCCCCACAGCTGAGAAATAAGGCCATCACGGCGATGGTCGGGACGCGGTGGCCCCCCAGGTCTGCCGAGGCTAGACGGCCTCACCGCGCATGACGGCGGCGATTCGTTCCAGCAGCCAGCGGGCGGTGCCACGAGCCGCGACGTTGAGCAGGAGGCGATCGGCGACGATCCCCAGGCCACCCCCCGGTGGCGCGTAGAAACCGTCGAGGGTGAGCTCGCCGTCGCTCCAGCGCAGGTGGCCGGCGAAGACCGGGAAGAGCGGCTGCATGCCGGCGGCGCGCCATGTGATCGGTACAGACAGCGGACCGACCGACGGGTCTGCTAGCCGGCCGGCCTCCACGTAGGCGGCCTTGCGGAACACGACCTTTGGGGCGCGCTCGCTGACCCGCAGCTCCAGGTCGAGCAGGTACCGGTCGTCATCGCCCTCGCCGACCCCGGCCTCGACCAGCTCACCGAGCCACGTTGCACGTTCAGCGCCGAGCACGGCCGCCGCGCGTTCGCGGCCGACCATCGCGGACGCGGCCGCCGACAGGCGGGTGGTCGCGTTCGGGTCGCCGGCGGTGGTCTCTGGCTGGGGGGCCATCGGTCTCCTCGGATTGGCGCAAAGCGCGAGCGTCAACAGGTTGGAGGGAACGTTGCCCGAAATGCGGGCAGGTGAGGCAGGGCCGAACGGCCCGAATCGGCCCGTGCCATCTAGACCGTTGCTGGGCGCTGACCTGAGTGAGCGCCAGGCGCCTCCGCTACCTGGCCTCGATCGAGGCCCCGAGCAGGAGCGGCATCCCCAGCCGATCCACGTACAGGGGTCGCAGGCGCTCCGCGTTGTACATGCTCGCGACGTCGACATGCCGCGCCCCGAGCGCCGGATCCGGCAGCGGAGCGGTTGCGTACTTCCCGTCCCGGATGGCCGCCATGCACCCGGTCACGCCGTCAACGAGCAGGTCGACCGCGATGTTGGCGAAGGTGGTGGCCACCATCTGGTCCAGGGCGTCCGGGTCGCCGCTGCGCAGGTCGTAGGTCAGGTCGGAGTGGACCGTGTCGACCCCGGTGCGAGCGTGCAGTTCGTTGGCTAGCGCCTCCCCGATGTTGGCCTTGCGCCGGTGGCCATAGGCATCGGGAACGCCGTACTCATCCAGGCTTCCCCCGGTCCACATCGCACCCTCCGACGCGATCACCAGGGCGTACGAACTGGGGTTGGCGGTGCGATCGTCGACCAGCAGCGCTGCGAGGCGATCGAGGTCGAAGGGAGCCTCGGGAATGACACATCGGCTGCTGGTGACGTAGGCCGCGTACCAGGCGCTGTAGCCGCTGTTGCGACCGAAGATGCGGAAGATGCCGATTCGCTCGTGGCTGCCCAACGTGGTGCGCTGTCGGTTGATCAGCTCCTTGGCCCGCGTGATGGCAGTCGAGAACCCGACGCAGTATTCGGTCCCCTGCACGTCGTTGTCCATCGTCTTGGGGATCGCGATCAGGCGCACCCCCTCGCGAGAGAGCCGTTCGGCGTATCCGAGGGTGTCGTCGCCGCCGATGACGACCAGGTGGGTCAGGCCCAGCCGCTCGATATTCTCGAGCACCAGCGGGGTGAGGTCAAAATGGTCCGGGTCGGCCTGCAAGAAGGGGAGCCGCGTTGGATCGAGCTCCGGTAGCGAGTCGAGCGTCATGCGAGCCGGATTGGTGCGCGAGGTGTGCAGGATCGTGCCCCCGGTGCGATCGATGGCCCGGGTCACCGCCCGGTCCAGCAGCCGCACCGAATCGGTGTCAGGGGCGGGGCCGGGCCGCAGGTGGGTCAGCCCCTTCCAGCCGCGGCGGATGCCGAGCACCTCCCAGTCCATCTCGGCGGCGCGGTACACGACGCTCTTGATGATCGAATTGAGGCCGGGCACGTCGCCGCCGCCGGTCAGAATGCCGATCCGATTCATGGCGCCAATCATGGCGCGAGTCGCTCGCTCGCGTCGCCATCTGCGCGACGCCGGCTTCCGACACGGGCCGCTTGTGTCCGGGACCGTTCTCGGTCAAACTACCGGTCCCCGTCCGCGGTCCCGTCCGCGGCCCATGCGGCCAGCCCAGCCAGGGTGAAGATGACCACTACTACTGCCAGCACTGCCAACGACCGTCGCTATGTCACATGGCGTCTGCCGGACCGGCAGTTCTCCAAGGTCCACCTGCAGCGTGACCCGGAGCAGACGATCTGCGGCCGCACGCTCCCCCGCGCCACAGGCTCTCCCCAGCCACCGATCCCGCCGGTTGCCATGTGCCCGGAGTGCGCCGCCTCCGAGGCCTGAGCCCGGCGCCTCTTCGAATGTGCGGACGTTTCGCGCAGCCCCGCTCGGCCGAGGAGCTGGCACGCATCTTCCACGCCCGTCCGGCGGTCGAGCTTGCCGGTGACCGCTTCAACGTCGCCCCCACCGACCAGGTGGCCGCGGTCGTCGAGCACCATGGCGAGCGGGTCGTGGACGCCTTTCGCTGGGGCCTCGTTCCCTTCTACGCAAAGAGCGCCAGGGACGGGGCGCGACTGATCAACGCGCGAGCTGAAACGGTTGAGACCTCGGCTGCCTTCCGCACCTCGTTTCGGCGCCACCGCTGCATCGTGCCGGCCGAGGCGTTTTACGAGTGGCGCCGCGAGCGTGATCCGCAGACCGGCAAGGTGATCCGCTCCGAGCCATTTGCCATCCGTCGCGAGGACGGCGAGTTGCTGGCGCTCGCCGGACTGTGGGCGAGCTGGAGCGATCCGGAAACGGCGGAGCGCCTCTACACCTGCTCGATCATCACCACTGACCCCAACGAGCTGGTGGCCCGCATTCACAATCGCATGCCGGTCGTGCTGGACCGATCCGACTGGGATGCGTGGCTGGCGGAGGGGACCGCCGCCGAGGAGCTGCGTCGCCTGCTGCACCCGTCTCCGCCGGAGGAGCTTGCGGCCTACGCGGTCTCGTCGGCCGTCAACAACGTCCGCAACGACGGGCCTGATCTGCTGGCTCCACTGACCCGCTGGACTGACGGCCTGTGAAGCTGGTCCTGCCCTCCGGCGCGATGGTGGTGCTGATCGGCGCCAGCAGCGCCGGCAAGAGCACGTTCGCCGCGCGACACTTCGCCGCGACCGAGATCCTCTCGTCCGACGCCATGCGCGCCGCGGTGGCCGACGATGCAGAGGATCAGACGGCGACCGATGCTGCCTTCGAACTGCTGCACACCGCGCTCGCACTGCGCCTGGCACGAAGGCGGCTGACCGTGGTCGATGCCACAAACGTCGAGGCGTGGGCGCGCGGACGCCTGCTGGCGGTGGCGCGTCGCCACGGTCGCCCCGCGGTAGCGATTGTCTTCGACCTGCCGCTGGAGCTGTGCCTTGAACGAAATCTGCTCAGAGGCGATCGGCGCATTCCGGATCCCACCATTCGGCGCCAGCATGCACACATGCGCGCGTCTGTGAACGCGTTGGCCGGCGAGGGTTTCGAGCCGGTCTGGGTGCTCTCGACTGCCGTGGCGGTCGATGCGGCGCGTCCCGAAGGGTCGTCCGGCTAAAGCTCGGCGGTTGTCGCCAGGGCGATGGCGCGGGCGTAGTGGGTGTCCGGCGACCAGGCGACCGCCAGGATCACGTGGAACGAGCCGCGGGCGCGGCCATGGGGCAGATCGACCGATGGCAGCCAGGTGCCGGGCGCATCCGCGCTGAACGGGTGGACCGCGAACCCGCTACCGAACGTCGCAGCTTGAGCGTCGAGCCGACCCTGCCCCGCCACGATCACCTCGTGATGACCACCCGAGACGGTCACCTCGACCTCGACGCGCAGTTCAAGGCGGACCTCCTGCACCGTGATCGGGGTCGCGGTTTCGACCGTGAAGACTCCCGTGAACGGCGCCTGCAGGTTCAGCGGGACCGGCTCCAGGCGAATCTGGGCGGGGTGCGCATCCACGTTGACCGGCGCCTCCTCAAAGAGGCCATACTGGCCGAGATCCAGCACACCCGCGCGGAGCAGCGCCATCGGGCCACGCGCACCGGCTGGACGAGCGAGACGTCGAAGCCCATCGGCACATCCAGTCGGACCTCGATCGTCCAATCGCAGCGAAGCGCCTCGCCCTCGAAACTGGCAGGTCCGAGTCCCGGGACCTCGAGGGTGAAGGACCAGGCCACCTGCTGACCGCGCGTGTAGTGCGCCGCACCGCTGAGGGTAACCTCGGAGCGTGAAAGCTCCTCGTGGTCGGTGTGGGTGACCGTGTGCGAGGTCATCCGGCCGCCGGCGCCGGCGGTCAA
>JAYUGK010000203.1:0-13157 GCA_043738415.1 Chloroflexota bacterium
TCGCCCAGGGGGAAGGTGCGACCGATCGCCAGCAGCACCGCCGAGCCCTCGACGGTGGTCCCGTCATCGAGGTCGAACAGGTGGCGGCCGCCGCTGCCGGCCCCCGCGTGCGCGGCAATAGCGCGGCCGCCGGTGCGTATCGAGACCCCGTCGCGCTGAAGGGCGGCGGCAATCGTCGCTGACGTACGTGGATGATCCCGGGGCAGGATCCGCGCTCCTGGCACCACCAGGGTGACCGGCACGCCGTAGCGGGCGTAGGCCTGCGCCAGCTCCACGCCGGTCGGCCCGGCCCCAAGGATGAGCAGGCTCTCCGGCAGCTCTCGGGTCGAGGTGGCCTGCCGGTTAGTCCAGTACGGCACATCGTCGAGCCCTGGCATGTCGGGGATCTTGCTGTGCGAGCCGACCGCCAGGATGACCGCCCCTGCATCCAGCCGGTGCTCGATGCCGTCGTGCGCGACCACCACCTTCCCCGGCCCGTCGAGCCGCGCTGTGCCGCGCAGCGCGACGGCGCCCGCGGCTTCGAGATCGGCCATGTGGCGGCTGTCATCGGGGTACTCGCGCCTTTCGCGCGAGATCATCCAATCCCGCCGATCGGAAGCCTTCGCCCATGGGTAGTCGCCGCCTGCGGCATGGACCGATGCCGAATGAAGCAGCGACTTGGACGGCATGCAGGCGAAGAACGGGCACGCTCCACCGAACAGGTCGCGGTCGATCACCGCCACCGACGCCCCTCGCTCCTGTCCAAGGAACGCGGCGGCTTCGCCGGCCGGGCCGGCGCCGATGATCACCAGATCGTATCGGTCCATTGGCGCGCCATGATAGGGCGCGGGCCGATCAGTAGCTGAGAACGCGATCAGCCTCGAAGACGAGTTCAACCAGGCGGTCCGGCGGGGCGAATTCGATCGTCTTGCCGGCGACCGCCTCCGGGGTTACGTCGCGCGCCTTGCTCGACATGCCGGAGGCGAAGAAGCGAGCACCGCCGGCTGCCAGCGCCGCGTAGTGCTCGCCCAGGCTGCCGGTGCCGATCCCCTGGACCAGCTCCATCGTCGATGCCCGCAGCAGACCGACCGCGTCCCCGGCGAGGAACAGGTCGACCTCGTGCCCCTTGGCCAGGGCCGAGCGGGCAGCCAGGAAGGCGAGGGCTGCTCGGGTCGGGTTCTCAGGCCCGGTCGAGAGGTGGACGAGCAGGCGCGTCATCGAGTTGGTTCCTTTCTGGGCGATGTGAATCGGCCGATGATCTCATGCCCGCCGATCCAGACGCTGTGCGTGCGCATGTCGCCGAGGTGGAGCGCGAAGGCCCCCTCGTGCTCGGCGTCCCAGGCCACCAGGTCGGCATCGGCTCCGGGTCGGATCACGCCGCGGCGGCCGGCCAGCCCAAGCGATGCAGCGCCGCCCAGGGTTGCCGCACTGACCGCCTGTGCGACGGTCATCCCCAGCAGGGTCGCCCCCAGGCCGATCACCAGCGGCATCGACGAGCTGCCGAAGGTGCCGGCATTCGCGTCGCTGGCGAGCGCCACGGTCACCCCGGCGTCGAGCAGTGCGCGCGCCGGCGGCAGGCGGTCGCGCATGATGAGGGCCGGGCCCGGCAAGAGCGTGGCGACCACGCCCGACCCGGCCAGCGCGGCCACGCCTGCAGAATCCAGTTGCTCCAGGTGGTCTGCGCTCGCGGCGCCGAGGCGCACCGCCAGTTCTGCCGCCCCGGTCCGTACCAGCTGATCCGCGTGCAGCCGAATCCCGAGGCCGAGCGCCTTTGCCGCGTTCAGGATCGCCTTGGTCGCGGCGAGCGAAAAGAAGCCGCGGTCGCAGAAGACATCGCAGAACTCGGCCAGCCCTTGGGCCGCGACCGCGGGCAGCATCTCGTTAGCAACCATCTCTCCGTATGCCTCCGCCGAAGTGGCCTCGGATGGGATGGCGTGGGCGCCAAGGAAGGTGCGAACCACGCGGATCGCTACGCCAGCGCCCGCCTCGCCGATCAGGCGCAACGCCCGCAGTTCTTCGGCGGTCGACAGCCCATAGCCCGACTTGCACTCGATGGTGGTGGTCCCAGTGGCGAGGGCAGCTCGGAGGCGCGCGCCGATGGCGTCGCGAAGCTCCTCGTCGGTGCCGGCGCGTGTGGCGGCCACGGTGCGCAGGATGCCGCCGCCGGTGTATGGCGCCCCGGCCAGTCGGGCGGCCGCCTCGTCGGATCGGTCGCCCAGGAAAGCCGGATGGGTGTGCGCGTCGACCAGGCCGGGAGTGACCAGGGCGGAGCCGAGATCCGTTGCGACATCAGCATGAGGCGCATCGGCCCGCGAGCCGACCCAGGCGATCCGGCCACCGAGCACCAGGATTGCCCAGGGCATCGGGCCGTCGTACGGCTCCGGAAGCAGGAGCCGGCCGCTTCCGGTCAGCAGGAACTCCTTGTCAGACATCGGTTCAACCATAGCCGCTAGCCGATCTCCGGCTCAGCCACCGGTACGCGCCGCGGCTCGCCACGGAAGCGCAGAGTGGCGAGCAGCAGGCCAACCAGGATGGTGCCGGCGCCGAGCAGCTGCACAGCCGAGGGCGATTCTCCCAGCAGCAGCATCGCCAGCATCACCGAGCCGACCGGTTGCAATGTGAGGATCACGCTGGTCAGAGCCGCCGGCAGGCGAGGCAGCGAGACGCTGATGATCAGCCAGCCGACAACCTGCGATGAGAGGGCCAGGACCAGCAGCCAGGCGTGCGCCGGCCACGTTGGAACCAGGTTCACCTCTCCCAGCGGCAGGCCGATCAGCAGCGAGGCGAGCGCCCCGATGAGCGTCGCGTCGAAGAGCGGCCCGGCGGGTCGGCGCAGATCGGCGTTGCCGCGGCGCAGGACCAGCAGAAATACGGCGTACACCAGGCCCACCACCAGCCCCAGGACGACGCCCAGCCCGGGGTTGGAGCCGTAGGCGCCGGTGCCGACCGCCCCGGAGATGAGAACCACGCCGCCCAGCACCACCGGCAGCGCCAGCAGCGTGCGCCGAGGTGGCCGCTCGCCGAGGACCAGCCAGGCCAGGGAGGCCACGATCACCACCTGGGTGTTGCCGAGCACGGTTGCCAGTCCGGCTCCGACCAGCCCGATGGTGTGATGCCAGATCACCAGGTCCAGCGCCAGAAAGACGCCGGCGAGCATTGCCAGCCGCATCTGCGCCGCCGGTCGCGGGCCGTATCGGCGCCGTTCCAGCAACGCGATGATGCCCAGCGCCGGAAGGGCATAGGCGCATCGGAAGATGGCTGCGGTTGCCGGCTCGACGTCCGCCAGCCGCACCAGGATCCCAGAGAAGGCGATCGACATGGCGCCCAGGACCCCGGCCATGACCGGCCGCTCGGCGAGCATCGCAAACAGTGAGCCGGTGCGCACGGCGGGTGGCGGGACACTCATCGTTGCGCAGGGTAGCCGAGCGGCCGGGCGCACGCCCATTGGCTTGCTCTGCGGCCGTCGGCGGACGACACTTGACAGGTGACCGACCATCCGACCGGAACCGTCACCTTCCTGTTCACCGACATCGAGGGTTCGACGCGCCTCACCCAGGAGCTGGGCGCGGCATGGCCGCCGCTCCTGGAACGTCACCGCCAGATCGCGCGCGGGGCGTGGGCCGAGCAGCAGGGCGTCGAGATCGGGACCGAGGGCGACTCGTTCATGCTCGTCTTCACGAGCGCTCCACAGGCGGTCGCGGCCGCGGTCTCTGTCCAGCGCGGCCTCGCCGCCGAGGCCTGGCCGACCGGCGCCGAGATCCGCGTTCGCATGGGCCTGCACACCGGTGATGGGCTGCTGAGTGGCGGCTCGTACGTGGGGCTCGACGTGCATCGGGCGGCGCGCATCGCGAACGCGGGGCACGGAGGGCAGGTGCTCCTCTCAGCCTCCACGCGTGCGTTGGTCGAGGGCAGCCTGCCCGATGGCGTGACCCTGCGCGAGATGGGTGAGCATCGGCTCAAGGACCTGTCGCGGCCGGAGCGCATCTGGGACCTGGTCATCACCGGCCTGCCGAGCGACTTCCCGCCACTGCGCACGCTGAACGCCGTCCCGAACAACCTGCCGACGCAGCTGACTTCGTTCCTTGGGCGTCAGCGGGAGATCGCCGAGGCCCGCCAGCTCCTGATCGACGGCCGGCTGCTGACGCTCACCGGCCCCGGCGGAACCGGCAAGACCCGCCTCTCACTGCAGATCGCCACTGACGCCACCGACCGATTCCCCGACGGCATCTACTTCGTGCCTCTCGGCACCATCAGCCAGGCGGACCTGGTCATGCCGACCATCGCCCAGGCGGTCGGCCTGGTCGATCCCGGCACGCGCGCACTGGATCGGCTGGTCGAGCACATCGGCGACAGGTGCTTCCTCTTCGTGCTCGACAACTTCGAGCAGGTCAACGAGGCGGGGCCGCAGATCGCCGAGCTGCTGGCGCGCGCCCCGAAAATCTCCGCGCTGATCACGAGCCGCAGCCCCCTTCGCGTCTACGGCGAGCGCGAATACCCGGTCCCGCCGCTTGGCGTCCCGGATCCGAGCCACATTCCGGACCTCGAGAAGTTCTCCACGTACGAGTCGGTTGCGCTCTTTGTCGAGCGGGCGATGGCCGTGCGCCCGGATTTCGCGGTGACCGGCTCCAACGCTCCCGCCGTGGCGGAGATCTGCGTGCGCCTCGACGGGTTGCCGCTTGCGATCGAGCTGGCCGCGGCGCGGGTGAGGGTGCTGAGCCCGCAGGCGATCATGGAGCGGCTTGGCGATCGGCTCAAGCTGCTCTCCGGCGGTTCACGCGACCTCCCCGAGCGGCAGCAGACCCTGCGCGGTGCCATCGCCTGGAGCCACGATCTGCTCGACGCCGCCGAGCAGCGCGTCTTTGCCCGCTTCTCCGTCTTCGCCGGCGGCGCCACCCTCGAAGCGATCGAGCGCGTGGTCTTCGATCCCGAGGAAGACGCTGACGCGCTCGACGCCATCGCCTCCCTCGTCGACAAGAGCCTGGTGCGGCAGGAGAGCGAGCCCGACGGTGAGCCGCGCTTCCGGATGCTCAGCACGATTCGCGAATACGCGACCGAGAAGCTCGGGGAGCGGGGGGAGACCGAGGAGCTCGCGAACCGGCATGCGGAGTGGGTGCTGGCCCTGGTGGAGGCGGGAGCCGCATCGGTCTTTGGCCCGGATCAGAAGGCGATCCTGGACCGATACGAGCGCGAGCACGACAACATCCGCGCCGTGCTGTCACGCGCGGTGGCGCACGAGCACGCAGACATGGCAATGCGCATCCTTGCGGCGTGCTGGCGCTTCTGGCAGATGCGCGGCTACCTGGCCGAGGGGCGCGAGCAGGCCGAGCGGGTGCTGGCCCTTTCCCGGACCACCGACAACCCCGAGCTGCGGGCTGCTGCTCTGGAGGCGGCCGGCGGCATCGCCTACTGGCAGGCCGACCTGGTGCCCGCCCGCCGTTGGTACGGAGAGGCGGTGGAGATCGCCCGGGCCTCGGGCGACGAATCGCGCATCGCGAATGCAATCTACAACGTGGGCTTCACCTTCACGTTCGAGCGCGAGGACCAGATTCAGGCGCGTGGGCTGGCAGAGGAAGCCGTCGAGATCTATCGCCGGCTGGGAGACGAGGCCGGAATCGGTAGAGCCTTGTGGGGCCTGGCCAACGCGCACTACTTCTTCGCCGATTTTGCCGAAGGGTTGAACTTCGCTCGCGAAGCGCTGGACATCTTCCGTCGCGTAGGCGATCGGTTCATGATCGGCTGGTCCCTGTACATCATCGCCATCAACAACCTGACCATCGACCCTGCAATCACCCGGGAGGCGCTGGTGGAGGCGCTGCCGCTCTTCACCGAGATCGAGGACAAGTCTGGCTACGCGCTCATCTTCGACGCGTTTGCTGCACTCTCCTGGACCGAAGGCGACGTGGATGGCGCGGTCCGGCTGGCCGGCTATGCCTCCGCCATCGAGGCGAGTACGGGCACCGGCCTGGCCAAGATGAACCGCGAGTTCGCCGGCTTCTATCCGACCTCCCTGACGAGCGATCCGGAGCTGGCGGCAGCGTTCGCCGAAGGCCAGCGGCTCACCATTCAGCAGGCAACGGAGCTCGCTCTCGGCCGGGCGTAGACGCGGACGTCAGCTCGGGGCGGCCAGGTCTCGTCGCGGAAAGACGATCAGCGCGTAGACCACCGGGACCAGGGTGGCCAGCGCCAGGAGCGCGAAGTCGAACGCATCGGCCTTGCCGGTCAGGATCATGCCCGGGTTGAAGTGGTGAAAGAGCGAGAACTGCTGGCTCCATTCCACGTCGCGCCACAGGCTGCCCAGGATCTCCAGGAAGTAATTGATCAGCACGTACGCCATGGTCAGACCCATGGCCGGCGCACCGCGGTCGAAGGTCACCGATGCAGCCATGCCGAAGGCCGCGAAGGCGCACCACAGGAGGAGGCCGTTGGCGAAGACGAGCGGCAGTTGCCAGAGGTCGACCTCGCCGGTCACGCCCTGGATTGCCATCCCGGCCAATTGGCCGCCGAGCAGAGCGGCCAGCACCACGCCTACCAGGATCACCGACGCGCCGGCCAGGGTCAGGTAGACGGTGCGCCGCGAGAGCGGACGCGACAGGAGCACCTCGAGCGTCCCGCGCTCGCGCGCGCCCGCGACTGCGCCCGCGGTCGAGCCGACCGCGAACAGGCCCACGAACGCGATGGCAAGGGGGTGCTGCAGCCCGAGTGTCAGGGCGCCCGGCAGAGTGAAGAGACTCCCCGAGCCAAAGTTCATGAGCTCTTTCGGGAAGGCGCCCGAGTTGGCAAGTTCCTTGAACGCCGCGGAGAAGTTGACGTAGATGATGGGGATCAGCGCGCCCCAGCCAAAGGCAGCAACCACCACCACGAGCAACCGCACGCGGTTCCAGCGCATGGTCTGCAAGAGCAGTCGCAGGTTCATCCGCGGACTTCCTCGCTGGCTTCGTCTCCGGCGTAGTACTCGAGGAATGCCTCTTCGAGACGTGCCGGCTCGATGGTGAGGTCCTCGAGCGACGGCGAGGCAATGGCCCGCACGAACGGCGCAACTTCGCCGAGCAGCGTGGCGCGCATGCGGTCCCCGTTGACCACCACGTCGGCCAGGCCAGGGATGGTCGACAGGTCTGGCGCGACCCCCCGCCAGCGTAGTTCCACCTTGCGCTTCCTTCGACCAAGCAGCTCGCTCACGTGCTGGAGGGCCATCAGGTGCCCCGAGCGAATGATCGCCACCCGATCGCAGATGCGCTCGACCTCCGACAGCACATGGCTGGAGAAGAAGACTGTCC
Organism: Chloroflexota bacterium; assembly: GCA_043738415.1. Classification (GTDB taxonomy): domain Bacteria; phylum Chloroflexota; class Limnocylindria; order QHBO01; family QHBO01; genus CF-167. Next base: position 7,254 of record JAYUGK010000203.1, read on the forward strand.
GGCCCTGCGCACGCAGCTCATCCATGATCCCGTAGAAGGCCTGCTGCATGAGCGGGTCGAGGCCTTCAGTCGGCTCGTCGAGGATCGCCAGCTCGGGGTCGTGCTGCAGCGCCTGGATGACACCGATCTTCTGGCGCATGCCTCGCGAATAGTCGCGGACCTTGCGACGGAGCACACTTGGCGGCATCTGCAGTTTGTCGCACAGCTCCTCGCGGCGGACCGGCGGAGAGCCCTGGAGGTCAGACAGGAAGTCGAGAACGCCGGCTCCGGTCAGGGAGTCGTACAGCACGATGCCGCCGGGAAGATAGCCGGTCCGCGCCCGGATCGCGACTGAGTCGGCGGCGATGTCCAACCCGAGCACGGTCGCCGATCCGGCGGTCGGATGCAGGAAGCCGAGCAGGGTACGGATCAGGGTCGACTTGCCGGAGCCATTGGGCCCCAGGAAGCCGAAGATCTCGCCGGCGCGCACATCCAGCGTCAGGTCGACCAGGGCGTGCACCTTGCCGTAGTGCTTGGTCAGGGCCTGCGTGGCGATGACGGCTTCTGGCGTGCTCACCGGCGCGGAATCCATGTGGCGCAATCTACTACGACGCGATGCCCGCGCGAGGCCCAGCCGGGCGAGCGCAGCGACAGAGGCCGGGTCGCGCCCACGCTCAACCCTCTGGTACACTTCGCCTCCCGAACCGCCACGCGCACCCGCTGCGGCGGTTCTGCCGTGTCAGCCCACAGGAACCGCCTCATGAAGATCGCTGTCCCACGCGAGACCGCGCCCGGCGAAACTCGGGTCGCCCTCACCCCACAGGCTGCCGCTGCACTTATCGCCGAAGGGGTCGAGGTGCTCATCCAGGCCGGGGCCGGTGAGGCGTCATCGATCCTGGACGCTGATTATGCGGCTGTCGGTGCGACCATCCTGGCGGATGCCCCGGCCGTGTACGGACAGGCCGATATGCTGCTCCGCGTCGGTCGGCCGTCGGACGAGGAGATCGGCATGCTGCGGCCCGGCATGGTCCTCATCGGCACGCTCGGGACGCTGGCCAATCCGCAGCTGGCGGAGCGATTGGCGGCCAGCGGCGCCACCGCCATCAGCATGGATGCCATTCCCCGCATCACACGGGCGCAGAGCATGGACACTCTCTCCAGCCAGGCAACCGTGGGCGGCTACAAGGCGGTCCTGCTGGCGGCCGATCGGCTGCCCAAATTCATGCCGTTGCTGACCACTGCGGCAGGCACTGTCCGCCCCGCGCGCGGGATCGTCATGGGCGCCGGCGTGGCGGGCCTGATGGCGATCGGCACGGCCCGCCGTCTCGGCGCGGTGGTCGAGGCGACCGATGTGCGACCGGTCGTCAAGGAGCAGGTGCAGAGCCTGGGTGCCACCTTCATCGAGGTAGAGATGACCGAAGAGGAGAAGGCAAACGCCGAGACCTCCGGCGGCTACGCCCGCGAGATGAGCGATGACTACAAGGCTCGCCAGGCCGCGCTGATCGCCGAGCGCGTCAGGGAGGCCGATTTCGTGATCACCACTGCGCTCATCCCCGGGCGCCCCGCGCCACGCCTGATCACCGACGCGATGGTGGCGTCGATGAAGCCAGGCAGCGTCATCGTGGACATGGCGGCCGAGATGGGCGGCAACGTGGAAGGGACCGAGCCGGGCAAGGAGGTGGTGAAGCACGGCGTGCTGATCATTGGCTTCACCAACCTGCCGGCCATGATGCCCGGCAGCGCTACGGCGATGTACGCCAGGAACATCCAGACCCTGGTCAAGCACCTCCTGCGCGATGGCGCGCTGAACCTGGACCTTAGCGACGAGATCACCCGTGGCGCGACCATCACGCACGGCGGCAAGGTGATCCACGAGGCGACCGCCAGGGCGCTGGGGATCGAGATCGCCCAGCCCGAAACCGGAGGCGTGGGATGACCGAGGCGCTCGACCCGCGCGCCCTGATCGATGCGCTGGTGATCCTGGTGCTGACCGGCTTCGTCGGCTACGAGGTGGTCAGCAAGGTGCCGACCATGCTCCACACCCCGCTCATGTCCGGCGCGAACGCCGTCCACGGCGTGATCGTGGTGGGCGCCATGCTGGTGGCTGCCACCGCGGACGACCCGCTGCGCATCGCGCTGGCGCTGATCGGGGTGGTGCTGGGCACCATCAACGTGGTCGGCGGCTTCGCGGTCACCGACCGGATGCTCGAGATGTTCAAGCGCAAGCCCGAGGGCAAGCCATGAGCACCCTCGAGATGCTCACCTTCGGCGTCTACCTGGTCGCATCTGTCTCTTTCATCCTGGCGCTCAAGTTCCTGGCTTCGCCACGGACGGCGCGCATCGGCAACCAGCTCGGAGCGGCGGGAATGGCGCTGGTTGTGGCCTGGACCCTGGTGCGTACTGATGGCATGCTCGAGCACTGGTGGATCGTGGCCGCTGCCGGCCTGGTCGGGACGGTGGCCGGGGTGCTCGGGGCTCGCCAGGTGCCGATGACCGCCATGCCGCAGATGGTCGCCATCTTCAACGGAGCCGGCGGTGGCGCCGCCGCGGTGGTGGCTCTCTCCGAGTTCCTGCTGTCGGCCGGTCACGCCGCGTCCGGCAATCTGCTGCCCGCCATCCCGGTGATCGCAACCCTGCTGGGGGCGGTCATCGGCGGGGTGAGCCTGACCGGGTCGGTGGTCGCCTTCGGCAAGCTGCAGGGCTTCATCCCGGGGCGCCCGGTCACCTACCCGGGGTCCCGCCTGGTGGCGGGCCTGCTCCTGGGCACGATCCTGGCTCTGGGCTTTGTGCTGACGGTGCTGACCAACAGCGTGCCGCTCTTCCTGCTCTTCGTGGCCATCGCCCTCGTGCTCGGCGTGGCGCTGGTGATGCCCATCGGCGGCGCCGACATGCCGGTGGTGATCAGCCTGCTCAACAGCTACACCGGGATCGCGGTGGCCGCCACCGGATTCGTGCTGGGCAACTACGCGCTGCTGATCGCCGGCACGCTGGTCGGTGCATCGGGCGCGATCCTGACCCAGTTGATGTGCACCGCCATGAACCGGTCCATCTTCAATGTCCTGTTCGGCGCCTTCGGCACCGGCGGTGGTGTGGTGGTGGCCGGAGCTGCCGGTGAGCAGGCCGCGCGCGAGATCAGCGCCGATGACGCCGCGGTGCTGATGGCCTATGGCAAGAAGGTGATCATCGTGCCCGGCTACGGGATGGCGGTTGCCCAGGCCCAGGGGCCGGTCCGCGAGCTGATGGATCTGCTGATTGCGCGCGGCGTGGAGGTCGAGTTCGCGATCCACCCGGTCGCGGGGCGCATGCCGGGCCACATGAACGTGCTGCTGGCCGAGGCGAACGTCCCGTACGACCGGCTCAAGGAGATGGACGAGATCAACGAGGACTTCGCAAACGCCGACGTGGCCCTGGTGATCGGCGCCAACGACGTCACCAACCCGGGCGCCCGCACCGACACCGCCTCCCCGATCTACGGCATGCCAATCCTCAACGTCGACCAGGCCCATCACGTGGTCGTCCTCAAGCGCTCGATGGCGGCCGGATTCGCGGGCATCGCCAATCCGCTCTACTCCGATCCGAAGACCGCGATGCTCTTCGGCGACGCCAAGAAGACGGTCCAGGCGCTGGTCTCCGGAGTCAAGAACGCCTAATCCCGTGAACCGCTGGGTGATCCTCGATGTCGGCGAGACGCTGATCGATGAGACCAGGGTCTGGTCCACCTGGGCCGATCACCTGGGCATCCCGCGCCTGACTTTCATGGCGGTGCTCGGGGCGGAGATCGCGCGCGGCGGACAGTACCTCGACGTCTTCGGTCGTTTCGGCATCGCCAACTGGCGCGAGTGGGCGGCCTCGGTGGAGGGCGAGTACGGCGGTTTCAAACCGATCGACCTCTATCCCGATGCCCTCGGCTCGATGGCCGCTCTCCGTGGCCGCGGCTACCGGCTGGCGGTGATCGCCAACCAGCCTGCCCAGCGCAGCGCCGAGCTGCGCGCCCTGGGGGTCGAGGCCGAGGTGATCGCCATGAGCGCCGAGATGGAGATCTCCAAACCTGCCCCGGAGTTCTTCGTACGGACCCTGGAGCTGGTCGGGTCACCACCGTCCGGCGAGGTGGCCTACGTCGGTGACCGCGTCGACAACGACGTGATGCCGGCCATCAAGGCTGGGATGCGCGCCGTCTGGATCCGGCGCGGCCCGTGGGGGCTCATCCAGCAGCTGCCGGGAGGGGCGGTTCCTGCCCTGGTGGTGGACTCGCTCGACGAGCTGGTGGAACGGATCGACCAAGCCTGGGGCTAACCCCGTTCGCCGATGGTCACGGCGCGTGCCATTCGCTCCGCGGCGTTGACCAGCAGCCGATCCGTATCGGCCATGGCCTCCTCGAGGCTCAGCGGCCGGTCGATGATCGGCTGCACCAGGTCGAACAGGCCCGATGCCTCGAGGGCCGCAGACCCGTGCCCCAGCGCCCCGCACAGCAGCACGACCGCGGCGCCCGCCTGGCGGGCCATCGTGGCGACCCCCATCGCCGCCTTGCCGGAGAGCGTCTGCTCGTCGGCGCGTCCCTCGCCGGTGATCACGAGGTCGGCTCCGGCCAGCATCCCCGCGAGGCCGATCAGCTCCGCCACCACCTCGACCCCCGACCGCACCGAGGCGTCGGTGAAGGCGAGCAGGCCCGCGCTGGTGCCGCCGGCTGCTCCAGCTCCGGAAACGTCAACCACTTCGCGCCCGGTCGTCGTCTCAACCACGCGTCCAAATGCCGCGAGGGCGGCATCCAGCTCCTCCACCGACCTGGGATCGGCTCCCTTCTGCGGCCCGTAGACCGCCGAGGCGCCGAACGGTCCGCACAGCGGGTTGGTCACGTCCGACGCGATCACCAGCTCCACCGATCCGAGGCGCGGGTCGAGGCCGGCCGCGTCGACCTGCGCGAGATACGCCAGGGCGGCCCCGCCGGGCGGAAGCTCCGCGCCATCGGCGTCGAGGAAGCGCAACCCGAGCGCGGCGAGCAGGCCGGCGCCACCGTCGTTGGTGGCCGACCCGCCCAGCCCCAGCGTGATGTGCTGCACTCCAGCGTCCAGCGCGGCGCGGATCAGCTCACCGGTGCCCCAGGTCGACGCCGCGCGGATGGAGGCGGGGCCCCGCTCGGTGGGCTTCAGGAGTGCCAGCCCCGAAGCCGTCGCCATCTCGATGAAGGCGCTGCTGCCCTGGTCGAGCAGCAGCCAGTCGGCGGTGACCGCCCGGCCGAGAGGATCGAGGGTGGGCAACGAGCGACGCTCGCAGCGTTCGCCGAGCGCGGCTGCCACGGCCGCCAGTGTCCCCTCGCCGCCGTCGGACATCGGCGCCCGGACCAGGGAGTCGTCCGGCCGCGCGCGGAGCCAACCCACCGCCATTGCGTCGGTGACGGCCACCGAGTCGAGGGCCTCGCCGAAGGAGTCGGGCGCAAGCACCACGCGGAGCGCGGCCGTGCTCATCGGCCCAGGAGCAGCCGGCGCCGCTCGAGGTAGGCCGGCACCGTGTTGATCGGCGGCCGCAGCTCATCGCCGATCTCGCGCACCTCCAGGTTGAACTGATCAGGGCCCCGGTTGATGAGCTTCATGCCGCGTCCCACCTCGGTGAGCAGTTCGATGCGATGGCGCTCCTCGAGCTTGCGGATCGCCGCCAGCAGGATCACGTAGGACATCTGCGACAGGTTGCTGAGCGACTGGTTGCGATGGACCCGGCGCTCGAGGTCCACCTGTCCGATGCCGGACAGGCCCACCGCCTCCAGGATGTCGGCCAGCAACCCGATCTCGACCGCGTAGCCGCTGAAGAAGGAGACCGATTCGAGGAGGGCCCGACGCCCGGCATATTCGCCGGAGAGCGGCTGGATCATCCCCGACAGCTCCGGGAAGAAAAGGTTGATGAGGGGTCGCGCCATCAACTCGGTGACACGCC
>JAYUGK010000204.1:0-1547 GCA_043738415.1 Chloroflexota bacterium
TCTGCTATCCGGGGTGTCGAGTCACGCTCAGGTGGAAGCCTGAGCCCCTACACTCGCACGACCGATGATCGCGACGCCAGCCCACACGTCTTCCGCCCACTCGTCTCCCGTTGACCTGGATGTCGCCGTCGAGCAGCTCAGCAAGCGCCGTGCCGCCTGGGTCGCCGTTCCACCTGCCGAGCGGATTCGCATCATCGCCGAGTTGCGGCGCGACGTTGCCGCTGTGGCCGACGACTGGGCACGCGTCGTGGCCGAGGCCGAGGGGCTGGAGGCGTCGGAGGCCTCGGAGGAGGCGATCGCGGGACCCTACCTCGTGCTCCGCCAGCTCCGCCTGTTGGCCACCTCGCTGCGTGGCATCGAGCGCGGCGGTGCGCCGCGTATCCCCGGCCCCGTCGCCACTGGGCCAGACGGTCGAGTATTGGCGCGGGTGGTTCCGTTCGATCGGTTCGATCGGCTCATGTACCCGGGCGTGACTGCCGACGTCTGGATGGAGCACGGCGTCAGCGCCGACGAGCTGCCGCAGACCCAGGCGGTCGCCTATCGGCATCCCGATGCCGGTGGGGTCTGCCTGGTCCTGGGGGCCGGCAACGTCTCATCGATCGCGCCGCTCGACGCCCTGTACAAGCTCTTCGTTGCCAACCGCGTGGTCATCCTCAAGACGCACCCCACGTTGGCGTACCTGCGCCCGATCCTGGAGGCGGCCCTCGGAGCGCTGATTCGCGACGGCTTCCTGCGAATCGTGGATGGCGGGGCGCAGGAGGGCAGCTACCTGGCGACCCACCCCGGCGTCGACGAACTGCACATCACCGGCTCGCATCACACCTACAACGCGATCGTCTTCGGCGCCGATACCGCGGGCCAGGAGCGCCGGCTCCGCGACGAGCCGATCCTCCACAAGCCGTTCACCGCGGAGCTCGGCAACCTGACCCCGGTGATCATCGTGCCGGGGCGATGGACGCATGCCGAGATCGCCTACCAGGCCGATAACCTCGCATCCATGCTGACCAATAACGCCGGCTTCAACTGCACCACCCCCCGCGTGATCATCACGCCGGCCGGTTGGCGGCTGCGGCATCGGTTCCTGAATGCTGTCCGTGCTCGGCTGGCGGCCACCAGGGTGCGCCCCGCTTATTACCCCGGGGCGCTGGAGCGCTTCGACCGGTTCCTGGGGGCCCATCCCGAGGCGGAGGTGTACGGGGAGCGGGACGAAGGTCGCCTGCCGTGGGCGCTGATCACCGACCTCGACCCCGGTGCACGGGACGACCTGTGCTTCACCACCGAGGCCTTTTGCGGCGTCTTCGGTGAGCTGCCGCTTCCCTCGTCGAGCGTGACCGACTACCTCGAGCGCGCGGTCGCCTTCGCCAATGAGTCGCTCTGGGGATCGCTCAACGTGACGCTCATCGTCCATCCCGCGGCGACGCGAGACCCCGAAGTCGCGGGCGCGGTTGAGCGGGCGGTGGCCGACCTTCGGTACGGCACGGTCTCCATCAACCACTGGTCGGCGATCGGCTTTGCCCTGGGGTCCACGACCTGGGGAGCGCATCCCG
>JAYUGK010000205.1:0-1545 GCA_043738415.1 Chloroflexota bacterium
GGCGCCGCGACCCTCTTGGCGCACCTTGGCCTCGATCGCGGCGGACGGCACGATGAGCCGGTCCATGGCCGGGGTAAGGGCCGCCAGGGTGGCGACATCCTGTGGCGATCGGACTCGCGACGAATGAACGGTGGCCATCACCACCGGTGTCCCGGCGGCCAGGGCCGCCCGGGTCCCAATCACCTCGGCGCGGTACATGTGGGCATGCAGCAGGTCGATCTCCTCGCGGCGGAGGTAGGCGGCCAGCTCCCGAACGGCGGCCTCGTCGTCGGCCTCCTCGATCAGGTCGACCTCGAGCCCGAGCCGATGCAGCCGATGCACGGCGGAGCCCTTCGAGAGCGACAGCGCGCGCACCTCGTAGGCGGCTCGTTGGAGATGCAGAAGGAGGCCGGTGTAGCTTTCCTGGGCGCCGCCATTGCCGCCGGTGGCAAGAAGCTGCAGAACTCGCGGTCGCGGATGGCTCCTGGACCGATGCAGCCGACGATGCCGGCGATACGGAGCCGAGGCGATGGCGCCCTCGAGGGCGGGCGACGGAGAGCGAGTGACGGTCACTCCGCGGATGCTAGGTGCGGGCACTCTGTTCGTCAAAGCGGGTCAGTGGCAGGTGCAGAGAAGGCCTGGCTGCGAAGTCCGGGCATGCCGCTCTGAAGGGGCGTCAATGACAGAACCCAACCCCGGAGTCGTTGAGTGTGTCGCCGGGGATCGGGACGAACTGCCAGCGGTAGTTGCCGTTTCCAAGCTGAAGCGCAAGCAGCCCGTACGAGTGGTCGTCGCGCAGCTCGGTGAGCGGATCGGGAGGGCGGGCGAAGGCGATCAGGCTGTGACCGCCGGTGCCGACCACAAACGACCGAAGGCCGCCCACTGGAGCGAGTCGCTCGTAGTCGTGATCGTGCCCCGAGAGAACCAGATCCGCACCTGCATCAGTCAGCGCCTGCCAGAGCGGTTCGGTGCGGGGGTCGTTCCCGTGCTCGCCCGATGAGTAGCGCGGGTGATGCCAGTAGGCCAGCGTGCAGGCGGCCGGGTGCGCACGCAGATCGGCCTGCAGCCAGGCCAGCTGCGGCGAGCCGGCACCGCAGCCACCCACCCGTGCGCAGTCCGAGTTCAGCGCGATCACGTGCCAGGTGCCCAGCTGGTAACTGTACCAACCCTGCCCCGTCGTGCCGGCGGCAGCTCCAAAATAGTCGTAGTAGCCGGAGGCATCGGCCGACTCGAAGTCGTGGTTTCCCTGCGCGGGGTGGATGCGAGCATGCAACGGCCCCCAGGCGGGGTCGAAGCAGTTCTGATAATCGGCGAGGCCGCCATCGGGGTACACGACGTCGCCGAGCAACGCGATCGCGCCGGGCAGGCGAGCCGCCAGGCCTGCGACAGCGTCATCGTTGGTGTCATCGCAGGTGCCGATATCCCCCACCGCCAACAGTACGGTGGCACCGGGCGGAAACGTTGGCAGAGGTCCCGGCGCGCGATAGGGTCGTTCCGTGCCAATGCGGGGCGTGATCAGGAGCGCGACGCCGAGCGCGAGGGCCGCCAGGGAGCGAATCAATGACA
>JAYUGK010000206.1:0-4825 GCA_043738415.1 Chloroflexota bacterium
GCGGGCCTCCAGCACCAGCTGGAGAGCACCATGTGGGGCACCTACCAGAAGAACCAGGCGCAGGGAGTCACCGGGATCGTGATGGATGTGCACACCGGCGCCATCCTGGCCATGGCCACCTACCCCACCTTCGACGCGAATGCCTACTCGTCGACCGATCCTTCGCTCTTCAGCAGTCCAGCGGTGAGCGACGCCTACGAGCCAGGTTCCGTGATGAAGGCCTTCACCGTGGCGGCCGCCCTCGATGCCGGCGCCATTGACCTGCAGACGACGGTGATGGACGACAACGATCTGCGGATTGCTGACGTTCGCATTCAGAACGCAGACCGCGAGCAGCACCCATGGGGACACGGCGCGATCACCGCCGGCGAGGTGCTGAAACTGTCGGACAACGTTGGAGCGGGGCGGATTGCGCTCCTACTCGGGCGCGCGCGGCTCTACGAGGCGTTCCGCCGTTTCGGGTTCGGCTCACCTACCGGGACCGATATTTCCGGTGAGGCCTCGGGCGTGCTCTGGGATCCGGACGGCCCCAACGGGAACGGCGACCTCACGGCGGCCGAGAACGCGTTTGGCCAGGCAGTGAGCGTGACCGCCCTCCAGCTGGTGGCGGGATATGCGGCCATCGCCAACGGCGGCACCCTGGTCACGCCGCACGTCATTGCCGGCTGGACGACGCCCGAGGGGACCTATCACGCCACGGCCAACGCAATCGGCGAACGGGTGATGCGCGAAGAGACGGCCAAGACCGTGCTACAGCTGCTGACGGCCGCCATTGATGACGGCATTGCCAAGCCGGCCGCCATCGCCGGCTACTCGATCGCCGGCAAGACCGGAACCGCACAGGTGGCCGGCCCGGCGCGAGTCCGCGTGCAGATCGGCACCAACGCTGCCGGCGGTCCGATCTATGCCTTCCAGATCAAGAACATCTACCGCGCCGGCTGGATCGATGCGTCGTTGGTCGCCATCGCGCCGGCGTCGGATCCGCAGGTCGTGACCCTGATCCTCATCCATCGGCCGGTGACGTGGAGCGGCACACGGACCATGCAGCCACCCGTCCTCGTCTTCCATGATTGGGCGCCGCAGATGCTGGAGTACCTTGCCATTGCGCCTGACCGGATCGTGACACCGGTCGCCGCCAGGTGAGGCTGCTAGACTCGATCGAAGCATCTGCAGGTAGCGGCGTGCCACCCTCGATCCGCCTTGAAGACCTCTTGGCCGTGACCGGCGGCCGGCTCCTCGGGCCGACGAGCGTCGTTTCCTTTGCCACAGCGGTCGTGGACTCCCGCCAGGTCATCCCCGGATGCTGTTTCGTCGCCTTGCGCGGTGCGCGAGTCGATGGGCACGCCTTTGCCTCCCAGGCAGTCCGCGCCGGCGCGACGGTCCTCCTGGTGGGGCGCCCGGTGGCACTCCCGTCCGGCCGTGACGTGGCGCTGGTGGCGGTGGCAGACCCTCTCCTTGCGCTCCAGGAGCTCGCCGCCTGGTGGCGAAACAGAAGCCCGGTGCGAGTGGTGGGCATCACCGGGTCGACCGGCAAGACGATCGCGAAGGAGATCGTGGCCGACGTTCTCAGCCGCTCGCTGCCGACCCTGCGGAGCGAGGGAAACCTGAACAGCGAGACTGGCTTGCCGATGACGCTGCTGCACCTCCAGCCGATCCACCAGGTGGCGGTGCTCGAGATGAGCATGTACGCCGAGGGCGAGATCGCGCGGCTGGTCGAGATCGCCCGGCCCGAGGTTGGAGTGGTGCTGGCCGTGCACCCGACCCACCTCGAGCGCGCCGGCAGCCTCGAGGCGATCACCCGTGGCAAGGCAGAGCTGCCCGTCGGTCTGCCGGCGGATGGCCTGGCCGTGTTGAACGCCGATGATCCGAGGGTGGCGGCCATGCGGAGCGTGACTCGTGCGACGGTGCGCACATTTGGCCTTGGGGCGACCGCCGAGGTGCGCGCCACCGATCTGCGCTCGGAAGGTCTTCGCGGAACCTTCTTCACCCTGCGTGCCCCGTGGGGCGAGCGGCAGATCCAGTCCGCCAACCTCGGGCGCCATCTGGTGCCGCACGCCCTTGCCGCGGCGGCGGTGGGCGAGCGCCTCGGCGTGCCGCTTGACGAGGTCGTGATCGCCCTGGAGATCGGCAGCCACGCCCCGCACCGGATGGCCATGCTCGAAGCCGCCGGCGGTGCGCAGTTGGTGGACGACACCTATAACGCCTCGCCGGTCTCGGTGGCCGCCGCCCTCGACTTCCTGGCCGAGACGCCACTCGTCCCCGGACGACGCCGCCTGGCGGTGCTGGGCGACATGCTCGAGCTCGGACCCGACGAGGAACGCCTGCACCGCGAGATCGGCGCACGTGCCGCAGCCACGCTCGATGCCCTGGTCACCGTCGGAGAACGCGGGCGCTGGATCGCCGAGGGAGCGCGCGCCGCCGGGCTGACCCGCGTGACATCGGTCGAGCAGTCGGCTGACGCGCTGCCGGCCGTCGAACGCGAGCTGGATCCCGGGGTGGGCGACCTGCTCCTCGTCAAGGCCTCGCGCGGCCTCGAGCTTGAGCGGCTGGTCGATGCGCTGGTGGCGGGGGGCGGCTGACGATGCAGGCGATTGTCGTTGGGCTGCTTGCCGCGTTCGTCGGCGTGGTCCTGCTGGCCCCGGTCTATATCGGCCTCCTCCAGCGGCTTGGCTTCGGCAAGCGAATCCGCGTCGAGGGCCCCGAGGGGCACGTGGGCAAGGCGGGCACGCCGACCATGGGCGGCATGCTGCTGGTGACAGTGGTCATGTTCCTGGCCATGGCCATGCGCATCGAGGACACCTCCACCCTGACCCCGATGCTCGCCCTCGTCGGTGTCGCCATCCTGGGCGCCATCGACGACTTCGTGAACGCGCACACCGGGGTCGGCGTGCGTGGCCGCTTCAAGCTCGTGTGGCAGACCGCCGTGGCATTGCTGGCCGCGTGGTACATCCAGCGCCACTTCGAGTACACCTCGGTGAACCTCCCGTTCGCGGGTGAGCTGGAGATCGGGGCTCTGCTCTTCGTCCTGTTCGTGGCGTTCGTCATCGTCGGCCTGAGCAACGCGGTGAACCTGACCGATGGGCTCGACGGCCTGGCCGGCGGTGTCCTCATTTTCAGCTTCGTGGCCTACCTGTTGATCGCGCTGGTGGCGGAGCCCGGCGGCAAGCTCTCGCAGCCCAACCTGGCCATCTTCTGCGCCCTGATCATCGGTGCGCTGATGGGCTTTTTGTGGTTCAACGTGCACCCCGCGCAGCTCTTCATGGGGGATGCCGGCGCTCTCTCGCTGGGCGCCACGCTGGCAGTGGTGGCGACCATCACTCGTCAGCTGCCGCTGCTGGCGGTCATCGGCGTGGTCTTCCTGGCGGTGATCATGAGCGTCGTGTTGCAGGTCGGCAGCTTCAGGCTGCGGGGACGACGGATCTTCCGCATGGCGCCGCTTCAGCATCACTTCGAGCTGATCGGCTGGGCCGAGGAAAAGATCACCGTGCGCTTCTGGATTGTCGGCGCGCTGGCCGGCCTGCTCGGCTTCAGCCTCTACCTCGCCAGCGTGAACGGGCTCTAGCAACCGATGACCCCACTGACCACGTCGCTGCACTCGCTGGCCGACCTGCGAGGGCGCCGGGTCCTGGTGCTGGGCCTTGCGAGGTCGGGGATCGCTGCCGCGCGGGCGCTGTCGGCTGCCGGGGCGCTCGTGTCGGCCTACGACCGGCGTCCACTTGTTGAGCTGGGCGAGGCGGCTGCCTCGCTCGTGGATCGCGGAGTCATCCTGGCGGCCGGGGTCGGGCAGGACCGCGTCACCGAACTGCTATCGGCGGCCGATCTGCTGGTCACCAGCCCGAGCATCTCGCCCGACTCTCCGACCACCGATGCCTGGCTGCGAGCGGCGCTCACCGGCGCCCGGCAGCGTGGCGTGGAGATCGTCAGCGAGGTTGGCCTCTTCCTGCGGCTGTCGCACGCGAGGGTGTTGGCGATCACCGGGACCAAGGGCAAGACGACCACCACCGCCATGATCGGAAGCATCTTCGCCGCCGCCGGAGTACGGCACTTGGTGGGCGGCAACATCGGACGGCCGCTGATCGAGGAGGTGGAGGCCCTGGGTGCCGCCGATTGGGCGGTGCTGGAGCTCTCCGAGCTGCAGCTGCCGACGATCAGCCGCGGCGCGGAGATCGCGGTCTACACCAATATCGGCGCCGATCACCTGGATCGGCATGCCAGCCTGGAGGCCTATCGGGCTGTCAAAGCTCGCCTCGCAGAGCTGACCGTGCCCGGCGGGCGGGTGGTGCTCAACGCCGACGATCCGGGGTGCCGCGAGCTCGGCGCGCGCCTGCCGGCCGCCGCCATCGCCTGGTATGCCCTCGACGCCGAGCAGCCGGGCTTGTCGGCCCGCCTGAGCGACGGCTGGCTGACGGTCCGAGGCGAACCCGTGCTGGCCATCGATGAGTTGGCCCAGCCAGGCCGCCACATGCTGGCGGACGCGCTGGCAGCCTCGCTGGCTGCCGACCTGGCTGGTGTCCCACTGGAGGCGATCGCCGCCGGCCTCCGCGGCTTCGACGGGGTGGCACATCGGCTGGAGCTGATCGGAGAGTGGCGTGGCGTGCGCTGGGTGAACGATTCCCAGGCGACCATTCCGGTTGCCGCAGTCGCCGCCCTGCGCGCCTTTGCCCCCGCCAGGGTGGTGCTCATCACCGGTGGCAAGGACAAGGGGCTCGACTATGAGGAACTGGCCGACGAAATGGTTGCGCACTGCGCTGCGGTGGTGCTGATCGGGGAGACCGCGGATGAGCTACAGCGCCTGGTCGCGGGACGGGTCGCAACACATGGAGCG
>JAYUGK010000207.1:0-4824 GCA_043738415.1 Chloroflexota bacterium
GTGGCCACCATGACGGCGGAGGCCGCTGCGATCTCGCAGGCCGATCTTGAGCGCCGACTTCAAGAACCGCGACCGCTGGACGAGCTCGGCGTGCTTGCCAGGACGCTGAATCGGATGCTGGATCGCGTTGCCGAGAGCGTGCGCCGGCATCGGTCTTTCCTGGCGGCTGCCTCGCATGACCTTCGGACGCCATTGGCGGCGCTCCAGACGGAACTCGAACTGGCCGACGATCCCCGTGTGTCGCCGGCCGAGCTGCGCGCCGCTCTGCGAGCCGCACGAGGTGACGCGGCGCGGCTGGCCGACCTCGCCGACGATCTCCTGGAGCTCGTGGCAGCAGAAGCGGCAGGTCGCACTCTGTTGCGGGCCCCCATCATCGTCAGCGAATTGATCGAGAGCGTCACGCGACGCCTGGGGCCGCTGGCGCAAGCGGCAGAGGTTGATCTCAGGGCAGATGCCAGCGGCGAGGTCGTGAATCTCGACCGGGTCCGAGCCGAGCAGGCGATCGGCAATCTGTTGGCCAATGCCATTGCTCATGCGCCACGAGGCTCAGCCGTTGACCTCGTCGCCCAGGTCAGTTCTGTGGAAGGAGTGCCGGTCCTCGAGGTCGAAGTGCTGGACCGCGGGCCCGGGGTCCCGCCTGAGGAGCAGGAGGTCATCTTCGAGCCATTCCACCAGGGAGTTGGCGCCCGAGGCACTGGCGCGGGGCTCGGCCTCGCCACGGCGCGAGCGGCGGCCGACGCCCATGGCGGACGGATCGGCGTGGAGAATCGGCCGGATGGCGGTGCGCGGTTCTGGCTCCACCTTCCGGCCTGAGCGACGCTCTTCCGGCGCTGCCTGCCACAATCAGGACGATGCGATTGGATCCGCTCATCACCGCGGTCGATGCCCACGCCGGCGGGGAGCCGGGGCGGGTGATCATCGGCGGCGTTCATGACGTGCCCGGCGCGACCATGCTCGAGAAGCGCGACCATCTGGCGCAGCACGGAGATCGGCTTCGACGGCTGATGCTTCGCGAGCCGCGCGGCTACCCCGCACTCTGCGCCAACCTCGTTCTTCCTCCAACCGACCCAAAGGCCGATGCCGGCTTCGTGATCATGGAGCAGGCCGAATACCCGGCCATGAGCGGCTCGAACACGATCTGCACCGCCACCGTGCTGATCGCCGAGGGCCTCGTGCCGGTCAAAGAGCCGATCACCCAGCTCATCCTGGAGGCACCCGCGGGGCTGATACGGGTGCTGGCTGACGTGCGCGACGGCAAGGCCACCTCCATCACCTTCGAGAACGTGCCGGCCTTCGCGATCGAGATCAACGCGCCGGTCGAGGTGCCGGGGATCGGGCGGGTCAAGGTGGATGTCGCATGGGGCGGCATGTTCTTTGCCATCGTCGAGGCATCCGCGCTGGGCTTGAGGCTCACCCCAGATGAGGGGCGCGACATCGTGCGGCTGGGCGAGATGGTCAAGGCCGCGGCCCGCGAGCAGATCCCGGTGGCCCACCCGGAGCACCCCGAGATGCGAGGCATCAGCATCGTCGAGCTGACCGCGCCGCCGACCCTCGCTGGCGCCCACGGCAAGAACACCGTGGTCGTGTCATCGGGCACCCTCGACTGGGATCGGCCGGAGTCGTTCACCGGCGTGCTCGACCGATCCCCCTGCGGCACCGGCACCTGTGCGCGGATGGCCGTTCTCCATGCACGCGGCAAGCTGGGGATCGGCGAGGACTACATCCACGAAGGGATCCTGGGCACCGCCTGGACCGGGCGACTGCTTCGCGAAACGACTGTGGGGCCCTACCGGGCGGTGGTGCCGCAGCTGACGGGCAGCGCGTGGATCACCGGCCGTACCGAGTTCGTGGTGGATCCCGACGACCCATTCCCGGACGGCTTCACGGTCGGGGACCTGTGGGGCCTGACCAACTAGGCGGCGATCTTCTCGGCCGCCTCGCGGACGTGCACCGCCAGCATCGACAGCAGACCGGTCACTTCGGCGCTGACCAGCGCATCGGTCAGCTGCAGGTCGGCGTCAAAGGCATTCGCGGCGGCTGGCACGGCGACCTGGGCCTCGATGACATCGGCGCCTGCCCGGCGCAGGGACCGCTTGACCGACTCGATGCCACCGCGAGCCCCGCTGGGGGTCGGCGAGGCGCCCATCACCGCCACCGGCTTGCCGGCCACGGTGCGCGAAGGCGGGCGCGAGGCCCAGTCGATGGCGTTCTTGAGAACGGCGCTGGTCCCATCGTTGTACTCGGGGGTGGCAACCAGGATGGCATCGGCGGCGGCAATGGCGGCCCGGAGGGCGTGAACCGCAGCCGGCTCGCCCAGTGCCTCGACGTCGCCGTCGTAGAAGGGCAGCGCGCCCAACTGGTCGAAGGTGGTGATCTGCGTGCCGGCCGGGGAAAGCTCGGCGGCCGCGCGCAGCAGGGCCCGGTTGTATGAATCGCGGCGCAGGCTGCCGGCCAGGCCGAGGATCCGAAGCGGGGTGGTGGTCATGTTGTTGACTCCTCAACTATCTGTCCGCAGATAGTTGCACAGTCAACCAGTTGCGTCAAGCTGGCTACAGTTCTCGCAACGCCTCGACAACTCTCAGCCCGGCCAGTCGACGGGCGCTGAAGGACACGCTGACCAACATCCCGCCGACAACGAGCAGCCCAAGCACGGCCAGGTCTCCGATCGGCCAGTCAAGGGTCTGCGCCGGGATGGTGAAGATGACACCCAGCAGCATCACCAGTAGCTGGGCGAGGACAATTCCAACGACCGTCCCAAGGACAAGGCTCAGCGCACTGATAGTCAGCGCTTCGGCGAAGAGGAAGCGGCGCAGGTGACCGAGATTCGCACCGAGCGCCCGCATGGTCCCAAATTCGCGCCTCCGCTCATTGATCATGGCAAGCAGGAAGATGCCCAACCCAAGCGACGTGACGAGCAGCGTGTACAGCCTCTCCATGGCGCCCAGCCCGGCCAAATTCAGCGATGTCAGGGAGCTCTCCTCGGTCTTCACCACCGTCTCAGTGCTCGCGATGCGGGCGGACATGATGTTGCGGTACTGGGCCGCCAGGGCGTCCGACACCGAGGTGACCGCACCCTCTCGCCCGTTGGTCCTGATCAGGAAGTAATCCATCGCAGGATTGCCTGAACTGCTGGTCATGAAGTCTCGGTTGACGATGAAGTCGGAATCCTGCGACGAGGTGGGAAAATACACGAACAGCCCGACCGCCTGCGTTCTCACGTCGAGGTAGGCGCCGGTGGCTCGGTTATAGAGGCGCAGAAGCACCGAGTCGCCCAGCACGATGTTGTACTTCTGGGCCTGTTCGACGGAGATGATCACGCCGTTGGGAGTCTTCGCCAGCGCCCCGAGGACCTGCTGCGCGGAACCGCGGGCAACGCTGGTGGTGTGATCGCGCATCGCGTCAATCGTTTGCTGGGCGGCACCGTCCACAAAGAAGCTATCGGGCAGGTAGGCAGTTCGACCGAACGAGGCCACATCGATCCCGTACACGGTGTTCTTCTCGGAGCCGACCAGCGCCTGCGTGTCACGCGCCACTGCCGTCACATCGGCCACCCCGGCAATCTTCAACTGGCTGGCAAACCCGGCGCGCTGCGGTGTGTTGAGCGCCGGCGTGAAGCGGATGTCGGAGCCCACGATGTACTGCGCGTCCAGCCGCTTCTCGTGGGTGTACGTCTGCTGGAAGATCGCCAGGCTGAACCCGAACGACACTGTCAGTGCGATGACCGTGGTCGCGGCGCTCACGCGCGCCGCGCGGCGTGCTACTGACTTCCCGGCGACCTCACCAACGTCGCCGAATATCGATCGAAAGCCGAAGGCCAATGGCCTTGCTCCGACGCTCAGCGCTCGTTCAATGAGTCGCAGCGTGAGAAGGGTCAGGCCGATCCAGGCGAAGAACGGCGCAAGGAAGATGTAGAAAGAGAGGGACAGCGCAGCACCCTCATCGCCGGTGGGCTTGATGCCGCCGTTCATCTCTGTGATCACCAGCACCAGGGCAGCCGCGCCCAGCAGCATGAGATCGAGGTACGCGCGCTTCCAGAACGGCGACGTGGCCGTCCGCCGAAAGGCACGCCGCTCCTGGGTGATCTCGGCGCGCAGGGCGCCGAAGGTCGGCAGGAATGCCGCGGTGAATGTCAGAAGAAGGCCCGCCGCAAAAGCGATGCCGGCCGACGCGCCGAAGGCACTCCAATCGAACCCCGGCACAAACGGATTGAGACCGCCTGCAGCCTGCGACGTATCGCTGACAAAGACGGCCAGCACGCCGACCAGCAGTCCCAGGGCCGAACCTCCGATTGCCAGCAGGAGGGCGGCGATGGCCACGATCGCAGTGATCTGCCCGGGCCTGGCCCCGCGGGCCCGCAACAGCCCGATCTCGCGGCGCTGCGCCTCGGCGAACAGCTCGGCTGCGAACTTGGAGAGGTACGCTGCCAGCGCGACCCCCGGGAGGCCCAGGAAGATGAACAGGATCTTGGCCGACAGCACATCGCTCGTGGCGGATTTGAGCGCACCGGAAAGATTGTCGACGGCCTTGAGCTGCCCCGGGAACTGGCGCTCGATCTGCCGGCGCAGTGCGTCGGTTTGGAGCGCTGCTCGGGTAGGATCAGCCGGAAGAAGCGACCGGTCGATGCGAATGTGCACCTGCGGGTCGAGCAGGATGGCGCCAGGAGGGAGCGTGGCGGGCGGGGCGGCTGCCAACGCCAGCAAGGGTGCCTGGAGATTGGCTTGGAACCAGCCAATATCAACAAACAGCACGTCGGCCACAACTGCGTTCTCTGCCTCGGTCGCCGTGGTGAACAGGGCGTCGGCACCGCTGGTGTCGACGATGCCG
>JAYUGK010000208.1:0-4814 GCA_043738415.1 Chloroflexota bacterium
GTGGCGTGGGAACTGATCGAGTTGGCGAACGCGATCGCCTGCAGCGAGGGACGATCCAATCGCGCGATCGGCACAATCACGATCGGTTCTACCGCCACCTCGCGACCCTCCGGGATGCGGTCGAGCGCGACCTGGCGATCGAGCGTGCGGTAGTGGCTGCGGATGCCGAGCATGATGGCGATCAGGATCGGCGCCATCACGATGACCAGCCAGGCGCCGGAGATGAACTTGGTGCTGGCCACGATGACCACGATCACCGCGGTGGTGGCCGCGCCCAGCCCGTTGATCAGCAGCCCGGCCTGCCATCCCTTCTCGCGGCGGCTCCACCAGCGGACAACCATCCCCGACTGCGATAGCGTGAACGCGACGAAGACGCCGAGGGTGTAGAGGGGGATCAAGGCCGTAACGCTGGCCTGGAACACGATCAGCAGCAGCGCCGCCACCCCGGACAGGGCGATGATCCCCGTGGTGAAGGCCAGTCGCTCGCCGCGGAATGCGAACTGGCGCGGCATGAATCCGTCGCGCGCCAGGAAGCTCGACAGGCGTGGGAAGTCGGCGAAGCTGGTATTTGCGGCCAGCGCCAGGATCAGCGCGGTGGCGAGCTGGGTCAGCACCAGGAACCAGCCGTCTCCGGTCACCTGTCGGGTGAGGAGCGACAGGACGGTCTGCACCTCATCTGGGTCGGGGAGGACGTGAATCGCGCTGGCCAGGTAGCTGATCCCCAGGAAGAGAATGCCAAAGATGGTCGCTTGCCACAAGAGGGTCAGGCGAGCATTGCGCCACTCGGGTGGCTGGAAGGCCGGCACGCCATCGGAGACAGCCTCGACGCCGGTGAGGCCGGCGGCACCCGAGCTGAAGGCCCGAAGGGCCAGGAAGACGGCGGCGATGCCGATCATCTGCTGCGTGCCTTGCCTGGCCTCAAGCCAATCGGGCGGCGCCGCGAACGTACCGAGATCGTTCAGGACCACTTGGCGGAAGAGACCGATGCCGATCATCGCCCCGATGGTCACGATATACAGGTACGTGGGCGCCATGAAGATGGAGCCGGATTCGCGGATCCCGCGCAGGTTGCCGAACATCAGGACCACCACGATCACCACCGCGATGAGCACCCGCTCGGGGACGAGGCTCGGCACGATGGACGTGATGGCCGCCACGCCCGCTGAGACCGAGACCGCGACCGTCAGCGTGTAGTCGATCAGCAGGGCGGCCGCGGCAGTGAGACCCGGCAGGGTGCCCAGGTTGTCGCTGGCAACGATGTAGCTGCTGGCGCCGTTGGGATAGGCCTTGATGGTCTGCATGTAGCTGGTGGCCACGATCGCCAGGATCACGACGATGGCAACCGTGATCGGCATGGTCAGGCTGATGGCACCGATCCCGCCGAGGACCAAGATGCGCATCATCTCCTCGGTCGCATAGGCCGATGAGCTGATGTTGTCGCTGCTGAAGATGGCGAGCGCCTTGACCTTGGTGAGCCGCTCGTGGCTCTCGTGCTCGGACGAGATCGGTCGGCCGATGAGGACGGTCCGCATTCGGCGCAGGGCTGAGGTCCAGCCAGTCCTATGCAGGATTGTCTGCTCCGAGGCGATCAGGCGTCCCTCTTCGCCGTGCTCGAACTCGTCTTCGAACGGTCGCACGATGCGCACGTAGGCATCGCCTGGCCGCTGCCCCTTGCGCTTCTCGCGCACCTCGAGGTGTGGATCGACGCGGGGGCGTTGCGGGTCGTCGCCTCGATCGGGCCGTCGAGTGCCTGTCATGCGGCGGGTATTACAGCACCGATCCGTCCGGCCGGGAGCCGAACGCCAGCGTGCCCCGGCCTACCGGCGCGTCAAGATCCCTTCGCGCGCCGCAAGCCTCAGATGGCCGAGCTCCACGGCCGGGCCTCGGTTGAGGGTGGCGAGGAGTACGGCTGCCCGTTGGCCGAACTCGCGGACCTCGATAGAGGCGGGTTGATCGCCCAGGTTGGCCAGCACCAGCAGCCGTTCATCGCCGGTGCGCCGGGTGAAGGCCAGCACCTGAGGATGCAGGTCATGGAGCGTCAGGCTGCCGTGTCTCAGCGCCGCGGATGACCGGCGCAGGCCCAGCAGGCGGCGATACCACGCCAGCAACGAGGTCGGATCCGCCTGCTGAGCAGCCACATTCCGGGTGAGGGGGTCGACCGGCGGCAGCCACGGCGTGCCGGTCGTGAACCCGCCGCTCGGAGACCCATCCCATTGCATCGGCGTGCGCTGGGCGTCGCGTCCGGCCCGGTCGAGCGCCGGCCCGGGCTGTGGCGGGGCGTCGACCATGCCGATCTCCTCTCCGGCATACAGGCAGATCGTGCCGCGCAGCGTCAGCAGGATGAGCGCTGCCAACCGGGCGTTCGCCTCGCCGAAGCGGGTGGCGTGCCGCGACAGGTCGTGGTTGGAGAGCGCCCAGGTTGGCTCGAGGCCGGCCGGGGTGAACCGCTCGGCGCGCTCGATCGTCCGTCGAAAGGCCTCCGCTGACCAGTCGATCAGCGACAGTTCGAAGTCAAAGGCGCGCGCGAATCCGTCGCCGTCCCCATCGCCCAGGTATGCTGCCAGCCGCTCCGCGGGAACGAACGCCTCCCCGACCAGCAGACGGTCGGGGTACTCATCGGCGACACGCTGCAGCGTGCGCACCACCTCGACCACCTCGGGGCGGTCCATGCTCCAGATCCGGTGCTGGCCGGTCGAGTCGACCGGAAATGGCGGCGTCGGAGCGATCGCCGGCGGGTTGTCCCGCAGTTGCGGGTCCTTCAGGGCGTGCGAGATGGCGTCGACCCGAAAGCCGTCGATCCCACGGTCGAACCAGAAGCGCATCACTCCTGAGATCGCGGCCGCCACCTCTGGGGTCCGCCAGTTGAGATCGGGCTGCTCTGGGTAGAACGAGTGCAGGTAGTACTGCCCGGTGGCCTCGTCGAAGGTCCATGACGAGCCACCGAACCCCGCGCGCCAATTGTTGGGCGGCCCGCCGCCGGGTGCGGGATCGGCCCAGGTGTACCAATCGCGCCGTGCACTCCCTCGTGAGCTGCGGCTCTCGAGGAACCACGGATGCTCGATCGAGGTGTGGCACGGCACCAGGTCGAGCAGCAGCCGCAGGCCCCGGGCATGGCACTCTGCGATTAACCGAGCCAGGTCGGCCAGGCTTCCGAATTCTGGGGCGACATCGGTGAAATCGGAGATGTCGTAGCCGAAATCGGCCATCGGGGACGGGAAGATGGGGGAGAGCCAGACGGCATCCACGCCCAAAGAGGTATCCGCGCCGGCCAGGTGATCGAGGCGACCAAGCAGGCCCGGGAGGTCGCCAATCCCGTCGCCGTCGGCGTCCGCGAAGCTGCGCGGATAGACCTGGTAGATCACCGCGCCCTCCCACCAGGCGGCAGGTGGAGGGGCAGATGGGTTCACGTCCGCTGATTGTAGGGACTACTCCACGCTGATGAGGACGGAGTCGCGGTCCTCGTACTCGGCGTCGACGATCGGTCCGACCTGGTTGGCCTGGACTGCCTGCTCGATCAGTGTGGCGGCGAATCGGCCAGACAGAGGGCCTCTTTGCGTTCATCTTGGCCGTTGCAGTCACCCGACGGCTTCGGCAGGGAAAGGGAGCGACCTGCTGCCCGGTCCGCCGCCCGGGATGCGGCCGGACGAGGTCGGCTACCATCGCTGGAAGCCGATGGAACTAGGCCTGCTGCCATACCTTCCCGAACGCGATGTGTATCGGTTGCTGGGGGTCCCGCCCAGCGCCGATCGCGCGGCCATCGTGGCCGCCTGTCGGCGCCTGTCGCGCACCTTCCACCCCGATCGCAGTGCCTCGCCGCGCGCCAACGAGGAGATGCGCGTCGTCAATGCGGTGCGCTCGATGCTGACCGATACCGCGGCACGCGCCGAGTACGACCGCGCGCGGCTGCGCTTCCTTTCGGCCGGGACACGGGTCGTCAAGCCCGCCCGGCCGGCCGCGGTGCCCCCGGCCGTCCCACAGATCGATCGCAGCCACCGTTCCGCCGACCTTGCCCGTGTCGCCCGCGCCGTGATGGCGGGCCTGCTGGCCGGGTTGGCAGCCCTGGCCGCGCCGCGCTGCCCGAACTGCGAGGCCCTCGTGAAGCGGGAGTATCGCTACTGCGGAGCGTGCGGCAGGCCGCAGCTGACCGAGGTCGCCCCGCCGCCCGCCTGAGGGCGCTCAGGCCAGGCGCGGGTCGATGTGCTCGGGGTCGATCCCCAGGTCGGCGATCGCTGCGGTGAGCTCCTGGCGGGTCGCGGCGCCGGTCTGGCACAGCCCGTGCAGCGCTGCGTAGGCGATCTGCGCGGGGCTCACCTCGAAGTGGTTGCGCAGCGCTTCCCGCGTGTCGCTGCGGCCGAAGCCGTCGGTCCCCAGTGTCGTGTACGGTCGATCGATCCAGCGAGCCACCATGTCGGGGATCGCCTTCATGTAGTCGGTCGCCGCCACGATCGGTCCCTCGGTCGGTCCGAGCTGCGACACGACATACGGGGTCCGCGGCTCGGCCTCGGGGTGCAGCCGGTTCCAGCGCTCGACCCCCAGGGCGTCGTTGCGCAGCTGCTGGAAGGATGGCGCGCTCCATACGTCGGCCGCCACGTCGTAGCGCTCGGCGAGCAGGTCGGCGGCGCGCAGCGCCTGGTGGAGGATCGAGCCGGAGCCGATCAGCTGGACGCGGCGCGTGCCGCGCTCGGCTCGACGGAAGCGGTAGAGGCCGCGCAGCACCCCCTCCTCCACTCCATCGGGCTTGGCCGGCATGGCCCAGTTCTCGTTATAGAGGGTGATGTAATAGAAGATGTCCTCGCCCGGATCGCCGTACATGC
>JAYUGK010000209.1:0-4808 GCA_043738415.1 Chloroflexota bacterium
GCCCAGGTGCGGGTGGATCGCCGCGGCGACGGCCGGACCGACGGTGATGTTCTCCACGAAATGGCCATCCATCACGTCGAGGTGGATGGAGTCGACCCCGGCTGCGACCGCGCGACGAACCTCTTCGCCCAGGACCGCGAAGTCGGCGGTCAGCACGCTGGCAGAGATCTGCGGCCTGCCGGTCGTCACGCCACCGGCACCGGGCTGTTGGTCGGGGTGGATGGCCCGTCAGCCGGGATGCGCCGTCCCGCAAGCTGTGCGTGCAACTGACCGCAGGCGGCGTCGATTTCGCGTCCGCGCGTGTCCCGGACGGTGACCGGGACCCCGGCTCGCCGCAAGACAGCGGTGAAGGCGGCGATCCCCGCGGGAGGCGTGCCGCTCCAGCGCGAACCGGGGGTCGGGTTGAGCGGAATCAGGTTGACGTGGCACAGCCAGCCCCTGGCCAGTTCCGCGAGTCGCTCTGCGAGGTAAAGGCTGTCGTTGAGATTGTCGATCAGGACGTATTCGAGACTGACTCGCCGGCCGGTCTGGTCGGCGAAGTGCCGGCCCGCTGCCAGGACGGCGGCGATCGGCCACTTCCGGTTTATCGGCACCAGTTCGTTCCGGAGCGCATCGTGGGGCGCGTGCAGGCTGATCGCTAGGTTGACCTGCGGCAGCTCGTCGAGCATCCGTTCGATGCCGGGGACGACTCCCGAGGTGCTGATGGTGATGTGTCGCGCCCCGATCCCCAGCCGGGCAGGATCGTTGAGCAGGCGAACGGCGGCGAAGACGCGAGACGCGTTGTTCAGGGGCTCGCCCATCCCCATGAAGACGACGTTGTAGTGTCCCGAAGGCGTGCCCGGGCGCCAATCGGCACCGAGCGCCAGCCATGGCGCCCTGTGCCAGTGCAGCACCTGGTCGACGATCTCCCCCGGGGTCAACTGCCGGCCGAAACCGGCCTGCCCGGTGGCGCAGAACGGGCAGCCGACTGCGCAGCCAGCCTGCGAGCTGATGCAGATGGTGGTGCGATAGCCAGCCCGTCCTCGCCGTTGGGAGCGCATCAGTACCGACTCGATGCGCTGTCCATCGGCCAGCTCGTGCACGGCCTTGGCGGTTAGGCCCGAGTCGGCCGTCAGGACATGACTCGCGGTGATCGAGGAAAACCGGAAGGCCTCCATCGCGGCACTTCGCATCGCCAGCGGAAGGTCGCGCACCTGGTCGAAGCCGGTGACCGTTGGGCGGTGTGACCCGGCAAGCAATTGATCGGCCCGATACGCGGGCTCGCCGCGGGCAGCGAGCCACGCGGCGAGCGCATCGGTGTCAACCTCGCTGATCGCCGGGAGGATTCCGGCGACGGGAAGGTCAGTCACGACGTCCCATGATCAGCATCAGGTAGTACAGGAACGTGAGGAGGGCGGTCAGGGCTGCCGCAACATAGGTCCAGGCAGCGGCCTTCAGGACCTCCCGAGCGCCGACCTGGCGCTCGGCGGAGAAACCCAGATTGCCGACGAATGCGAGTGCCTTGCCGGAGGCACCGATCTCAACCGGCAGGGTGACGAAGGTGAAGGCGACAGCCGCGCCGAAAGCGACCAGCCCGACCACCGCCAGGCCCGTCAGGTTGAACCAGATGCCGGCGATGATGAGCCACGGGGCGAGCCCCGAGCCCAGCTGGACCGCGGGCACGATCGACTGGCGAGCCGTCATCCAGGGGTCGCGCTGGCGATCCTGGAGGGCGTGCCCCACCTCGTGCGCGATCACCGCCGCTGAGGCGACCGACAGGGTCAGCGGCACCCCGGCGGCGAGCAGCCGCGGATCGGCCACCGTGCTGGAGATGCGCATCACCTTGACGCGCGGGTCGTATTGGTCGGTCAGCTGGCCGGCGATCGGCTCGATGCCGACATCGGTCAGCCCTTGCATGTCGAGCAGCTTGCGCGCGAAATCGAACGGCGTGAGATTGATCCCGGAGTCGACCTTCGACCATCGGGCGTAGGTCGCTCGCACGCGCCAAGCCGCCCAGCCGGTGATGGCGATGCTCGGCAGCATGACCAGCAGCAGGTACGGGAGAAGCCCAGTCATGGTTGTTGTAGGTACCTCCTTGGAAGCTCGCCGAGTATAGACGAGCGTTCCTGCAGGATCGGTGAAGGGCGGATGAAGATGGGCCTATCCGCCGACTGGCGGCGGACCGCCCAGCAGCACGTGATCGCGGGGCAATCCGTGCCGCCACGCGTCGGCCGGCATCCTGGCCCGACCTTCGGGCTGGACCTCTTCCAGGGCGAGCGCACCCTGGCCGCAGGCCACCTGCGGCCATTCGCCAGGGAGCAGCGCACCGATCGGAACGTCGTCCACGACGCTCACCGCATGCGCGGCCCGGATGTGCAGGCGCCTGCCGTCGAACGTGGTCCAGGCTCCCGGCCAGGGCTGCAGTGCCCGAACCTGGCGGTCGATGGCGACAGCATCCCGACGCCAATCGACCCAGCCGTCGCTGCGCCGAAACGGGTGGATGAGGGTCGCCGCACGCTCGTCCTGCGGGTGGGTCGTCAGCTCGCCACGCCCCCAGCGCTCAAGCTCCGGCGGGACGACCTCGGAGGTCAACTCGGCAAGCCGCAACTCGAGCTCAGGAGTGGTCTCGCGGCCGGTCAGAGGCACCGGCCACTGGACCGCAACCGGACCGGCGTCGAGTTCGCTGGTCATCACCATCAGGGTGACGCCCGCCGCCATGTCGCCGCACAGGATGGTGGAGGCGATCGGGGCGGCGCCGCGGTGACGGGGCAGCAGCGAGGGGTGAACGTTGAGCGGGCTGCATTCGCCGATAACCAGCAGGTCTGCGGGCACGATCTGGCCGTAGGAAACCAGCAGCAGACCGTTCGGGGCAAACCCGACCAGGAGCGCCCGTCCCTCGTCGGATCGCAGGCGGCGCGGGGTCTCGACCCGCAGCCCATGCCCGCGTGCCCAGGCTGCCACCGGAGAGGGACGCGACCGCAGTCGCCGTCCCGCCGGTCGATCCGGCTGGCTCACCACCAGCAGGTCGTCGCACATTTCGGGCAGGCGTGCCAGAAGCGGTACGCCGAACGTGCCTGTTCCCAGGAAGACGAGGCGACCGAGGGGCGCCACTAGATGGCCGCGGTGGTCTCTTCCTCCACCTCGCTCGGGTGGTCGCCGACGCGCACCAGCTCCTCGAGGGAATCGAGGGAATCGATATAGAGGAGCCCATTCAGGTGATCGATCTCGTGCTGCAGCGCCCGCGCGAACAATTCCTCACCTTTCACGCGGAACTCCTTGCCGTGTCGGTCCTTCGCCTTGACAGTCACCTTCGCGTGACGCCGTACCTCGGCCACGAAGCCAGGGACTGAGAGGCATCCCTCCCAATCCCCCTCCTCGCCCGACGCGCGCACGACCTGCGGGTTGATGAACTCGGTCACCTGGTTCTCGAGCTCGATGACGGCGACCTGCAGCGGCACCCCGACCTGGTTTGCCGCCAGGCCGATGCCGGGCGCATCGCGCATGGTCTCGATCATGTCGTCGAGCAGGCGGTGCAGGGAATGGTCGAACCGCGTGACCTTGCGCGCGCGCTTGTGCAGGATCGGAGCCTCGACGGTGAGAATCTGCCGGATGACCATGGCCGTATTGTACCGATGCGGCGGCCGCCGCCCGCCTACAGCAATGACTCCGGGTCGACGTCGATGGCCACCCCGGCCGGCACGCGCTCGAGTGCCGCCATCCGGGCTGCCTCGCTCGTGGCACGCAGCACCACCTGGAATCGCCAGCGCCCCGCCCGGCGCGGCACGTACATTGGCAGAGGCCCGAGAACCTCCACACCGGGGAGCGCCATGGCCGTCGCCACGCCGCGACCGCGCTGCTCGGCGCGAGCGCGATCCGGATCGGCCACCAGCAGCCGCGCCAGCAGGCAGGCCGGCGGATAGCCCAGAAGTCGGCGACGGCGGAGCTCCTCGTCTGCGAACCCGTCCACATCCATCCGCGCTGCCGCCTGGATGGCATAGTGATCGGCCGCGTAGGTCTGGATCAGAACCCTCCCCGGCAGCGGTCCGCGGCCGGCGCGCCCGGCGACCTGCGCCAGAAGCTGGAAGGTCCGTTCGGGGGCGAGGTAGTCGGGCAGATTGAGGGTCACGTCGGCGGCGATCACTCCCGCCAGCGTCACGCTTGGCAGGTCGAGCCCCTTGGCGGCCAGTTGCGTCCCGACCAGAACGTCGACCCGCCCATCGCGGAAGTCGTCATAGATCGCCTCGAAGCCGCGCCGCACGGCCAGCGCGTCCGAGTCGAGGCGCGCGACACGCAAACGTGGAAAGCGTGCGCGGAGCTCCGCCTCGACGCGCTGGGTGCCCGCTCCGAAGAAACGGATCCGAGAGCTGGCGCAGCGCGGACAACGCTCGGGCACCGCGGCGGTCCGCCCGCAATGGTGGCAGCGCAGCTGGCCTCCGGACAGGTGGTAGACGAACGGCAGGTCGCAATCGGGGCACCGCAGGCTCTCGCCGCAATCTCGGCAGAGGATGAAGGTGGCGGCGCCACGACGGTTCATCAGCAGGATCGCCTGGCTGCCGTCGTGTCCGATCGGGGTGAGTGCGGAGAGCAGCGCACGCGAGAAGATGGATCGATTCCCGTCCACCAGCTCGGCACGCATGTCGACCAGCTCCACGACCGGCCGACTGCCCACACGCCGCTCGGCAAGCCTGGCACGTTCCACCAGGCCGCCGCGGACACGCGAGATGGTCACCACGTCGGGAGTGGCGCTCCCGAGCACGAGCCTTGCTCCAGTGAGCGTGGCTCGCTGGCGAGCAACCCAGCGTGCGTCAAACCGAGGGGTTCGGTCTGAC
>JAYUGK010000210.1:0-1536 GCA_043738415.1 Chloroflexota bacterium
GATCGACGAGGTCGATGAAGAACTGGGAGTCGTTGGAGTCGGGGTGTCCGTTGTTGGCCATCGCCACGACGTACTGGTCATAGCCGTAGCCAGTCGCCGCCGGCTCGATCGCGAAGGTGTAGCCCGGGCCGCCGCGGCCGAGGCCGACGAATTCGCCGCGGTTGGTCCTGGTCCCCGGGTCGCCCGCCTGGGCGACGAAGCCGGCGATCACCCGGTGAAAGCTGATCCCATCGTAGAAGCCACAGCGCGCCAGCGCGACGAAGTTGGCGGTGGCGATCGGCGCGGCCTGCGGATACAGCTCAATCGTGAAGCTCCCGAGGCTCGTGGTCACAACCGCGCGGCCGGCGCCGGCGTTGATCGTGGCTGCCTGGTCAGCGGTCGGCGCGGCTGAGGGGCAGGGGCCGACCGATGGAGTCGGCCCCGCTGCGGTCGAGCATGCGGCCAGGGTGGCGCCGAGCAGGATGCCAGCCAGCCCGCGACGGATCGGTGCAGTCAGGTTCATCGGTCTCCGGGGATCGCTCGGGCCAGGAAGGCCAGCACCCATTCGGCATACTCGACAGGACACGCGCTGATCGATTCAGCGTGCCCGGCTGCGGCGCAGATCTCCAGTTCGACGGTGGCTCCCCCGGCCTGAGCCGCGGCCAGCAGGGACTCGGCATCATCGCGGCCGATGGCGTCGTCGTGGCCGCCGCTGATGATCAGCAGCTGCCGGTTCCCGAGATGCTCGACCGCCTGCACGGGATCGGCCGAGCTCATGTCCTCTCCGGTGCGAAGGAGCCCGCCCAGCATGATCGCCCAGGCGCCGGGCAGTGCGAGCTTATACCCCTGACGTTCGAGGCGCGCCTGCATGGCATTCGCCAGCGTGGCATGCGTCGAATCCAGGATCACCGCCTCTACCCGCGGGTCCGCTGCTGCTTCGCCGGCCGCTGCCGCCCCGCCCATCGACACGCCGAGCGCGGCAAGATGGCCCGGTTCCTTGTTCGCCTCGACCCAGTCAATCACCGCCCGCAGATCTGACTCTTCGCGCAACCCGACCGTGCTCAGCTCGCCCGAGCTCCTGCCGTGGGCCCGGAAGTCGAAGAGGACCAGGTTGTAGTGGTCGTGCAGCAAGGCCGCCCATGGCAGCATGTCGCTCTTGTTGCCGCCGTGGCCGTGGGCCATGACGATGGTGGTGCCACCCGGCCCGAGGGCGGCAGGTCCGGGGATGTACCAGGCCGCGATGCGGGTGCCGTCGGGGGTCACGATCGCGGCTCCGGCGGTCGCTTCCTGGCGCGGACAGTGCTCGAGGTCGACAAGGTCGGCCAGGGCCAGGTCATCGGCTTCCGGGTAGTTGATCGCCTCGTAGCTCCAGCCGTAGGCGGTCATCGGCGTCTGACAGTTGGTCGACGGGTCGCTGACCAGGACGGCTTGGCGAGACCCCTCGTAGCCGACATAGCCGAGGTAGCCGACGCTGATGGCGAGGACAACCACCAGGGCGGTCGAGACCCATCGCCAGATTCGGACGCGGCGCGCGGCGCGTGGATCCGCTGGCAGCTC
>JAYUGK010000211.1:0-1535 GCA_043738415.1 Chloroflexota bacterium
CGTGATCAGGCCGGTCAGCGACCACGCCAGCACGTTGAGCCAGGTGGGGTTGGTATGGGCGCCCATGATCCGCGGGTTATTCACCAGGCGCAGCATGAAGACGAGGATGATCGGCAGCAGGATGCCGTTGAGGTTCTGGCTGATGATGATCACCCCGATCAGCGGCAGGCCGGGGACGAGAACCACCACCGCGCCGATCACGATCAGGGCGGTATAGAGGCCCATGAAGGCCGGCGCCTCGCGGAACTTGCGCGAAACGCCGGACTCCCAGCCAAACGACTCGCACACCGCGTAGGCGGTCGTCAGCGGCATGACCGTGGCCGCCAGCACGGACGCGCCGAAGAGGCCAAACGCGAACAGCCCTTTGGCAAACCCACCCGCGACGGGGGCCAGTGCCAGGGCCGCCTGATCCGCGCTGGTGATGACGATCCCGCGCGGGAAGATGGTCACCGCGGTCACCACCACGATGAACAGTGCGATGGCGTTGGTCCAGATGCCGCCAAGCACGGCGTCGGCCCGCGCCAGCCCCAACTCCTCCGGCCCGAGTCCCTTGTCGGCGACCGATGACTGGAGATAGAAGAACATATATGGGGTGACCGTGGTGCCGACGGTAGCCACCATCAGCAGCAGGGCATGTGGCTCGAGCGAGATCGATGGGGCGATCAGCGCACGCCCCACCTGCCCCCAGTCGGGGCCCGCCATGAAGGCGCTGACCACGTATGCTGCGAAGACGATCGCCACCGACAGGAAGACCCGCTCCACCACCCGGTAGCTGGCGAAGACAACCAGCGCCCATATGCCGGCCGCCACGATCGGCACGGTGGCGTAGCGCGGGATGCCGAAGATCTCGAGGGCGGCCGCGGCCCCTGCGAATTCGGCGATGACGTTTGCCCCATTGGCGATCAACAGGACCACCATGGCGAACAGGGTCCAGCGAATGCCGAAGTCGTCGCGGATCAGGTCGCCCAGCCCCTGGCCGGAGACCGCCCCCATGCGGGCTGCCATCTCCAGCACCACGATCAGCATGACGGTGGTGATCGGCAGGATCCACAGGAACGAGAAGCCGGTTTCCGAGCCGAGCACGCTGTAGGTGGCAATTCCGCCAGCGTCGTTACCGGCGAGTCCGGCGATCAGCCCCGGCCCCATCACGGCCAGGAAGGCAAGCAGCCCGGAGCGATGCACGCGGAAGTTGGGCAACCGGTCACGGATCGAGCGCTGGACGCGCCGAATCGGGCGGGGAATTGCCAGGCGGCTCACGCCTCAGCGCTCCTCTGCCGGCTCGTAGATCTCCGGGAGGCGCTTCCGCCACCCCTCGCCGAAGGCCCGCTCGAAGGCGTCGTCGACGGTCACGATCCCCTGCATCCGACCCGCGGCGTCGACCACCGGCAAGGCGAGCAGGTTGTAGCGGGCGATCGCCGCGCCGACCTGCTCCGCATCCACCTCGAGCGCCACGCTGATCGGGTCCGGCCGCATGAACTCCCGAACCGGCGTCTGCGGGCTGGCCACGATCAGTCCGCGCAGGGTGATGGTGCCGA
>JAYUGK010000212.1:0-4793 GCA_043738415.1 Chloroflexota bacterium
ACGAGCGTGCTCGGATCGATCTGGTCGACGCTGATGGTGCCTTCGACCATGTGGCACGGAGCATCGAAATGAGTTCCGGAATGCTCCATGAACGAGACCCGACGGTTGTAGAACCCGTCCCGGGCCACGGTGAGGAAGGTCTCGGCGGTGGGGGCCGGCGCACCTGGCCACATGACCGTTCCGGGGTGCAGCGGTTGCGTCAGGTCGACCACCCGCATGTGCTCAAGCATCGGCTTCTCCCTGGTATCAGCGATCAATGGAGCCTAGAAGATTCGCAGGTGCGCCAACCTCGCGTCCTCGGGTGTCATGGCCTCCAGCTTCTCGATCTCTGCCGATCTCACACCGACAATGCAGCGCCCCAGCAGGTCGCCCAGCGCGGGGAAGAGCACCGGGTCCGCCTGCAGATTGGCAAGTGCTTCGCGGAGCGACGCGGGCAGGGGCTCGATGCCGCAACGCTGTTTCTCTTCGGCTGACAAACGCGACGGGTCGTGCATGGCGGGTTCCGGAGGTTCGACGCGTCGGCGAATGCCGTCGAGCCCGGCGAGGATCAGTCCGCCAAGTGCCAGGTACGGATTGCAACTCGGATCGCAGGCCTTCAGCTCGACGTTGGTGGATTCCATCTCCCGCCCGTGGAATGGTGACGCAACGCGGACCGAGCATTCGCGATTGTCATAGCCCCAGGAAACCGTCGATCCAGCCCAGGCGCCAGGTCGGAGGCGCTCGTAGGAGTTGAAGCTCGGACACGTCAGCGCGACCAGCGCCCGGAGGTGATCCAGCACGCCCGCCACGAACCAGCGCCCGGTATCGGACAGCAGGCGGTTGCCGGCGGCGGCGTCATAGAGCAGGTTCGTGGTGCCGTCGGAGGTCCACAGGCTGAAATGAACGTGCGCCCCGGAGCCGACGCCCGCCGCGAATGGCTTCGCGGCGAAGGACGCGATCAGGCCGTGCTGCACCTCGGCCACGCCGCGGACCGCGTCGCGGAACTTGATCTGGTTGTCCGCGGCCCGGAGCGCGTCTGCGTAGCGGACGGCGATCTCCTGCTGGCCGGGACCGTACTCGTTGATCGCCTGCTCGACCTCCATCCCCTGCACCTCGACGGCTGACACGATGTCGTCCATTACGGCCGCCACCCGGTCCATGCCGGCGGAGGAGTAGACCGGGCCGTCGGCGTAGGGACGGACCGTGCCGTCCACCTCCTCGGCGAGGTAGAACTCGTTCTCGAACGCGGCCATGACACGGAACCCGGCCGCATCCGCTGCGGCGATCGCCCGTTTCAGAAAGCTGCGCGGACAGCTGCCCCAATCCGTCCCGTCGTGATCGAGCTGGTCACTGAGCAGGCCGGCCGTTCGTGAAACCCACGGCAGAACGGTGTAGGTCGCGGGGTCCGGCACGATCCGGATCTCACCGACCGGTTCCATGCCCTCGATGTCGACGAGGTCTTCGAGCATGTTGACGGCGTTCTGAGCGCGCGTCATGCCGACCCCTTCCCGCATCCGGCTCGCCAAACGGTCGACGTGGACGTTCTTGCCGCGGATGACGCCGGAAGGGTCGCAGTACAGGAACCGGACGATGCGGACGCCGTCCGCACGTGCGCGGGCGACGACGCTCTCGACGGTGGGCGCCACCTGCGGGGCCTCAGCCACCGGCGGGTGGAGGCGTGTAGCGAACCTCCTCATCGCAGCTCTCGCAACGGTAGAGCTGCTCCCCGTGGAGGAGCTGGCGCTCCGGGTCGCGCTGGTCTGGCGAATGCGCATCGACCGGCTTCATCTCCGCCCAATCGTCGCCGTGGCGGTGCAGCATCTGAGCCATTCCAACGTTGAGCATGGTCACGCCTCCTGCTGGGAAACGGGTGTTGTCGGCATTGTCCCCGACGTCATGGCAGATGGCTAGCCCGCGATCACATCGACCGCCTCCGAACCGGAGAAACGGGTACGCTTGCGGGGCGGCAATCCCGCCCATTTCCCAGCACCGAGAGGACCGATGCGCATTCCCCTGATCCCGCGCGAGACGAAGTTCTTCGACATGTTCGTCGAGGACGCCAGGAACGTTCTCGGAGCCGCGCGACTGCTCGAGCAGTTCTTTCGCAACTATGACGACCGGGAGCGCCTGGCCAGCCAGCTTCTCGACGCCGAGCACGCAGGCGACCAGATCAGCCACGACATCGGCCACAAGCTCGAAAAGACCTTCGTCACGCCGTTCGACCGCGAGGATATCCACGCGCTGATCAGCCGCCTGGACGACATCCTGGACTTCATCGAGGAGGTCGCCGACACCTGCATCCTCTACAACATCGAGGCGCCCACTGAGACGGCCATGCAGCAGGCCGAGATCATCACGCGCCAGTGCGAGCAGCTCGCCGAGGCGCTCGGCGCCCTGCGCCACTTCAAGGGAGTGGAGAAGCACTGGATCGAGATCCATCGCCTCGAGAACGAGGGAGACCGGATCGCCCGGCAGGCCGTCGCCGAGCTCTTCAAGCACGGCCAGGATTCGCTCGAAGTGATCAAGTGGAAGGACGTCTACGCCCTCCTCGAGAAGGCGATCGACGCCTGCGAGGATGCGGCCAACGTCATCGAGCGCATCGTCGTCAAGCATGCCTGAGGGCTTTACCAGCGCCCTGCTGGTCATCTTTGGACTGGCCGTCCTGTTCGACTACATCAACGGCTTCCACGACACCGCCAACGCGATCGCCACTTCGGTCAGCACGCGCGCCATCAAGCCCCAGTGGGCGATCGCTATGAGTGCCACCGCGAACTTCGTCGGTGCTCTGACCGGGACCGCGGTGGCCAAGACGATCGGCTCGGGACTGATCGCACCACAGGCTGAAGGCGGCACGGTGGTCGCCGCGGCCCTGATTGGCGCTATCACCTGGAACCTGATCACCTGGCGGTTCGGCATCCCGTCATCGAGCAGCCACGCGCTGATCGGCGGACTGTTGGGGGCCAGCGCGGCAGCCGTCGGCTTCGGCGCCTGGCAGATGGAGGGCCTGAAATGGAAGGTCCTCTTTCCACTGGTCACCTCGCCGATCGTCGGTTTCCTGCTCGCCATGGGCTTGATGATCCTGATCTTCAACCTGTTCCGGCGCGCTCACCCCAAGACCATGAATGACCGATTTCGCCGGCTGCAGGTGCTATCGGCCGCCTTCATGGCCTTCAGCCACGGCAGCAACGATGCCCAGAAGACGATGGGCGTCATGACCCTCGCCCTCGTCACCGCGGGCGTGATCCCTGAGTTCAAGGTGCCGCTCTGGGTGATCCTCCTGGCGGCCAGCGCCATCTCGCTGGGGACCGCGGCGGGAGGTTGGCGGATCATCCGGACCATGGGGACCAAGGTCGTGAAGCTGGACCCGGTCCACGGATTCGCAGCCGAAACCACCGCGGCCGCCATCATCCTGGGCGCCTCGTCCCTGGGGATGCCGGTCAGCACCACCCACGTCATCTCCAGCGCGATTCTCGGGGCCGGCTCCTCGGACCGATTCAATGCCGTGCACTGGGGCGTGGCGCGCAACATCGGTGTGGCGTGGGTGCTCACCCTGCCGGCGGCCGGGATCACGGCAGCGCTCGCCTACCTGGTGCTGCACCCGTTCCTCGGCTGACGCACGCGGCGACCGGTCAGCTGAAGAGAACGAAGCGCAGCCCAACGAGGACAAGCAGAACACCGAACGCGCGCTGCACTGTCTCGTGCGGAAGGGCAATGCCGACTCGCGCGCCAACGTACGCGCCCAGCAGCAGCCCAAGCGCCAGGACCAGGGCCACCCGCAGATCGATGAAGCCGGCGCGCCAGTACTCCCACGCGCCGAACGCGCCGACCGGCAACAGCAATGCGGCGAGCGAAGTGCCGGCCGCCTGGGTCGTGGTGAAGCCGACCAGCAGCACCAGCAGCGGGACGATGACGATCCCGCCCCCGATCCCGAACATGCCCGACAGTACTCCGGCCAGCAGGCCGATGCCACCAACCACCAGCAGGGAAGCCATGCGCCCTCCGTTCGCAAACCGATCCAGCGTCGAACCTCATGAGGATAGTCGCGGCTCAGGGCTTAACGCTGCCTTGATCCCCGGATGAGGATCGGTTAAGTCGCGACCGGCAGCCTGCGGACGAACCAACGTACATATCCGGAGGATCTCTGCATTGAAATACTCTCGCCGATACTCCCTCGCGCTGCCGATCGCGGTGGCCGGAGCGCTGCTCCTGGCAGCCTGTTCGAAGGGAGGCTCTCCGAGCGCGGCCCCTTCAGATGGCTCACCGGTACCGTCGATGGCGCCGCTGAACGGCGCCCTCGTGATCTCCGGCTCCTCGACCGTGCAGCCGATCACGAGCATCGTCGCCGAGGATTTCCAGGCCATCCATCCTGACGTCGAGTATTCGGTCGACGGTCCCGGCACCGGCGACGGCTTCGCGCTCTTCTGCAAGGGCGAGACCGATATCAGCGACGCGTCGAGGCCGATCAAGGATGCCGAGGCCAAAATCTGCTCTGATGCAGGAATCCACTACCTTGGGCTGAAGGTCGGGATCGACGGCATCAGCGTGATCACCTCGACCCAGAACACCGCGGCCAGCTGCCTGAGCCTGCTCGACCTGTATGCCCTGCTCGGGCCGGAGTCGCAGGGCTTCGCTCGCTGGTCGGATGCGAACGCGCTGGCCGGCGAGCTGGCCTCTCTGTCCGGATACGGCGCGTCGCACGCCCCGTACCCGGACGCCAAACTGAGCGTGACTGCACCAGGCGAGGAGTCGGGCACCTACGACTCATTCGTCGAATTCGTGGTCACCAAGCTCGCCAAGGCGCGGAGCAAGGCCGT
>JAYUGK010000213.1:0-4778 GCA_043738415.1 Chloroflexota bacterium
ACCCGCGGCGGCCGAGCCGTCGCGACCGCCGGTGACCACCGCCACGGTGTCCGGCATGACCGCCGCCAGGCCGGCCGCCGCGGTGGCAATCGATTCGGCGCCGCCGCCCAGCACCACGGCGGCTTCATCAAGATTCAGGATGAGAAGGTCCGGGCGGACGATGGCGAGGCGATCGCGGACGCCTGCAGCGGCCACGGTGTCGGGTTGAAACGACCCACCCGCAACGCTCACCCGGCGCCCCGGGTGGCTGGCCGCCAGGGCAACGGCCAACGCCTCGCCCGTCCGCGCATCGGCGAGGGCATACCCCGAGGCATGCACCCAGTCCGTCGGGTACAGCGCGGCACCGACCGCCTGCGAGTCGAGGCTGACGCGGTCCGAGAGCATCGTCCGTTCGCCCGCGTCGTCGAGCAGCGCTACCACCGTGCCGCTCCTGTCCGCCGACAGCCGGACGAGCTCGACCCCTTCGTCGACCAGGTCCGCGGCGAGCAGGCGCCCGGCACCGTCGTCGGCCAGAGCGGTCACCAGTCGCACCGACACGCCCTGGCGGGCGAGCCGCACGGCGACGTTGGCTCCCTGTCCACCCGGGCCCACCGTCACTTGGGCTCCGATATCGCCGCCGGCTCGCAGGGCGCCGTTCGGTCGAACGACCACGTCCAGTGTGCAGTCCCCCACCACCGTGACCCGCATCAGTGGCCTCGCCGGCTCACCACGGTCTCCGGTTGGCATATCCCTCATCGGTGCCGTGCCAGAAGGCGACGCTGGGATCGGCCAGCCGCCAGCACAGCCAGATCGGATCCCCGTCGCGCACGCCGGGGAAATCGACCAGGCCGAGCTCCATGTCGCGCAGCTCGATCCCCATCTGGGCGAGGTGGTCGACCAGGCCGCGCATCCCATCGCGGATCTGTGTCACCTCCGCCTCCTGCGGGCCGCCATGAGTGGCCGTCGCAGGAGGTCCATGGGCGTCCAGCTGGCGATGCATCTCGGCATGCGCCGCGTCAAGCCGTCGCTGTTCGACGGCCAGTTGAAGCACGATGGCGCGGACCTGCGGGATCAGCGCGTTCGCCTGCTCCATGGAGTAGATCGACTGGCGGGCGGTCATTGGCGCCGATGGTAGCAGGGCCTCGGCGACCCTCCGCCTCTGCTAGGATCGGTGGTCTTCGGCTGAGTGGGCCTGCTCCGCGCCGCGACGGCGCCCGCTCCTTTCAGCAGGAGGGCGTCAGCCATCACAGATGGCCGATGAGACGCGCCGCCTCAAGAGCGGCAACGAGGAGCACCACCGGCACGGCGTCGACCCCTACACCGAGTTCGACGAGTTCGACCTTCCCGCGTACGTCGGACGGACCAGCTTCCAGAAGCTGCTGTATGTGACCGATGGCGACGCGCTGCGCGCCCAGCGCCCGGACGTGGCGATCGTCGGGGCGCCGTTCGATGACGCGGTGAGCCATCGGCCTGGTGCCCGTTTTGGTCCCCGGGCGATCCGCGCCGCGAGCTATCACGCCGGGACACCCAATTCCCTGCAGCTCGACATCGAGCCGTTCGAGTGGCTGGACGTGGTGGATGCCGGTGATGCGCCAATAACCCCGGCCAACATGGAGCGCAGTCACACGGTGATCCGCAGAAAGGTGCTCGAGGTGGCGGAGGCCGGCGCCATCCCGATCGTGCTGGGCGGCGATCACTCGATCACGTACCCGTCCGCGTCCGCAGTGGCCGAGGCTGTCGCCCCACGACGACTGGGCATCGTGCACTTCGATGCCCATGCCGACACCGCCGCCAACAGCTGGGGCGTGCTCAACTCGCACGGGACGCCGATGCGCCGCCTGCTCGAGTCGGGCGCCGTGGCGGGTCGCAATTTCGTCCAGGTTGGGCTGCGCGGCTACTGGCCGCCGCCGGAGACCCTGGCATGGATGCAGCGCAACGGCCTGCGCTGCCACTTCATGACCGAGATCGAGGAGCGCGGGGCCGAGGCCGTGGTGGCTGACGCCATTGCCGAGGCGCTCGACGGGCCGGAACTGATCTACCTCTCGATCGACATCGATGTCCTCGACCCCGGCATGGCGCCGGGCACGGGCACGCCGGAGCCCGGTGGCATGCTCACCCGCGAGCTGCTGCGGGCCATCCGACAGGTCGTGGCGGCGGTGGAGCTGGCCGGCATGGACGTGGTGGAGGTGGCTCCGCCCTACGACATCAGCGAGATCACCGCGGCGGCGGCCCATCGCTGTGTGATGGAGGCGATCTCCTCGCTGGCCGTCCGGCGTCGGCAGGCGGGCCTGGCCCCGCGTCCCAGCGGGCGCTGACGAGACTCAGCCGCTGACGAGGAAGCTCGACTCCGCGACCAGTTGCCCGTTCCGGTCGATACGGATGCCGTAGTTGCCCGGCGTCAGGCCGCTGAACCGGAAGCGGAGCCAGCCGTTGCAGGTGCTCCCACAACCGATGGTGCTCAGCGAGACCGTGCCGTCGTTCACCTTGCCGCCCGTGGAGTCGAGCACGGTGGCCGTGATCAGGTCGGCGTCGTTGCCCTTGCGGAAGCCAACCCATACCCAGATCGAATCGCCGCTGACCGTCGATCCACTCGAGTTGCAGCCGGAGCTCACCGGCTCGGCGGCGCACGGTTGGGTCTGGGCCGTGAAGGCATTGGCGGGCACGATCGGCGCGACCGTGGGGATTGCAGTCCCGACCTGCGTAGCGGTGGGAGTCGCGGTCGGCTCGGCGGTCAAGCTCGCGGTCGCGGCCACGCTGGGCAGCAGGCTGGTTGACGGTGACGCGGATGCGACTCCGGAGAAGACGCCGGACAGGATGGCGCCCAGGCCGATCGCCATCAGGCCGAGGGCGACGACGGCCACCACGGCGAGTGGTCCGAAGCCTCCCCCGCGCGGCTCGTCCACGTAGGCTGACGCCCGGTACCCGCCGTCGAAGGACCCGGATCGGTAGGCGGACTCATCGAGCTCGTAGCCCGGCTCTTCGGGCCGGGGCTCGGGCGGTGAGGGCGGAACGAAGGCGACGACCGGCTCCGCGGGAGCCGGCGCGGGCTCTTCTGCGGGTTCATCCACCGGCTCCGGTTCGGACGGCGAGGGTTCTGCCGCGGCCGGCTCCGGTTCAGGTGGAGGCTTGAAAGGCGGCTGGGGAGGCGGCTCTGCGGGTTCGGCCTCGGGTTCGGGCGGCGTGTGGTCGACCAGGGGGGCCGACAAGTTCGGGGTCGAGGACCGGCGCGCGAGGGCGTCCTCTGGTTCAGGCCGGAACGGCTCGTAACCGCCCGACGTGCGCGGTTCGTCGCCCTCGGAATCCCCGGACCCGGTCCCCCGACGGAACGGCGCATCCCCGGAACGACGCAGGCGCATCCGATCGTCCAGCTCGTCGCGATCCATGCCGCGCGGCGGCAGGCCGCTCGAGGACACGATTGGAGCGCCGCACTGCGTGCAAAAGGCGGAGGGCGGCGTGGAGCGGCGGCAGGTCGGACACCGGATCTCGCCCGGTCTGGGAGTCGACATCAAGGGGCATTGTGCATGGCGAGGCAAGGCAGCGCCAGCAGTGGGACGGGCGCTAGGCTCCGGGCCGCTTCCATTCCGTCCCGTCGGCGAACCGCTCCCGCTTCCAGATCGGCAGCCGCTGCTTGATGGCCTCGATCACGAATCGGCTCGCCTCGTAGGCCTCGGACCGATGGGGCGACGCGGCGACGATCGCCACCGCCGCCTCACCGATGGGCACCAGCCCGATGCGGTGCACGACCGCGACCGCGCTCCCCGGCCAGCGCGCCTCCGCCTCGGTCGCGATCTCGTGAAGAACGACGATCGCCATCTCAGGGTAGGCCTCGTACTCGAGTTCGAGAACGGTCCGCCCGTCATCGGCGTGATCTCGGGCGCGGCCGACGAAGGTGACCACTGCGCCGTGCGCGCTGCCGGCGACGCTGGTCTCGAGCTTGGAAACGTCGATCCGCCCGTCGGTGAGGCCCGACTCCGCCGCACCTCCGCTCACCGGCGGCAGGAACGCGACCTGGTCACCATCGAGCAGCTGGGCATCCCACTCGGCAAAGGCCCCGTTGCAGGCAGCTCGGACGAACGGGCGGTGCGCCGCCAGTCCGGGGTGCTCGGCCACCACTGCGTTCCACGCATCGGCCACCGACGACCCGTCAGGAAGCTCCAGCGCGCCCCGGTCGAAGGCCAGCTCGCGCAGGACGGCGAAGCAGCGAATCGCAACGCGCATCGGTCGGCTCAGACCGGAACGCCGGTCAGGTAGGTGATGCTGGCACCGGCAATCGACCCTGCCATCACGAATGCCAGGCCGATGTACAGCAGTCCCGTGCTGGCCTGGAGGGATGCGGCACGACTGGCCGCGATGGCCAGTCCGGCGATCACGACCGGCAGGGCGATGCCGACCACCAGCCGCAGCCAGGTGATCCAGCCGATCGGGCCGCTCAGCGGCCCCGAGCTCACCAGCGTCAGCGACAGGGCGGTGACCAGCCCCTCGACCAGCAGGACACCAATCAGCAGCCACATCATGCGCAGCAGGGGCGTCGGCGAGAGCTGTGGCGTGACCAGGTACCAATGCCCCAGCAGCATCGCCGCGTTGACCGCACCCAGGGCCAACGCGGACAGCATCAACTGGGCAGTGAAGAGGGGAGCGCTGAGGCTCCCGCCCGCGGCCGCCAGCGCGGCGAGGGCCGTGGTCCCCGCCACCCCGGCCGCGATCGCCAGGCCGCTGCGAGGCCACTGCGCCACGGAGGCCACCAGGTAGCCGAGCGTCAATCCGCCGAACAGCCACACCAGCGAGCGGCGCATGGCGGC
>JAYUGK010000214.1:0-1522 GCA_043738415.1 Chloroflexota bacterium
TTTCAGTCGAGGGCCTTTTCCGCGCTTAGGACCCGTGCGGCCATAGCGGCTCAGGAACGGTGAAACCCAGGTCGCCCTGCCAGTGGTTGCGCGCCGCGACCTCGTGGACCGGCTTGCGTGGAGCGACCCCCCATCTGCCGGTCGGGTAGCCCATCGGCACCACCCCGTGCATGTACCAGCCCTCGTCCTTGGGCACTCCCAGGAGGTCAAACACCTCTTCCGCCTTGAAGGTCTGCAGCACCCCGGTCAGCGTTGCCCCGATCCCTTCGGCGCGGGCAGCCAGCATCGCGCTCCACACCGCCGGGTAGACACCGCTGCCATCGGGGCTGCGACCGAACGCGATCAGCAGCAATGGGACGTCGCGAAAGTGGCGCGCCAGGTGGTCGCCCGAGCGCGCAATCCGCCCGATCGGGTTATCGGCCTTCATCAGGTCGGCCATGCTGATGCCGTACTGGGCAAACATGCGCTCCCAGGCCTGCGCGTAGAGGGGCGCCAGCTGAGACTTGATCTCCGGGTCGTCGACCAGGATGAATCGCCACCCCTCGCCAATGTTCGGGGCGCGAATGGCAGCGTCGAGGATCCGAGCCTGGGCGTCATGGGGGATCGGGTCGGGCTTCAGCCGGCGCATGGCGCGGGTCGTGTACAGCGCCTCGTGGATGTCCAAGAAGCCCTCCTTGCGCGTCCGTTTTGGCAGGACCGGGGCGATCCAGGCGACCGTCCGATCGGCGTCGGTCTTACGATGTAAGGTCGTAGGCGCACCGTACGCTTACGGCGTAAGATTGTCAATGCCGATGTCGACCCAGACGGATCACGCCGCGATCGAAGCCAGGATTCCGTTGAGCCGGGACCAGGTGTTGCGCGCTGCCGTGGAGCTTGCCGACGACGGTGGCCTCGAGTCGCTGACCATGCGCATGCTGGCGCAGAAGCTCGGGGTGGAAGCCATGTCGCTCTACCACCATGTGCGGAACAAGCAGGACCTGCTGGGCGGGATGCTGGACATCGTGTACGCGGAGATCGAGCCGCCCGCGAGCGAAGGAGAGTGGCGGTCGGCCATCCGTCACAGCGCGATCTCATTCCATCGCGTTCTGCTGTCCCACCCGTGGGCGTGCAATCTTTTCACCTCGCCGATGGCCCCAGGCCCCGCGCGTCTGCGCTACATGAACACCATCCTGGGCCGACTGCGCAGCGCGGGTTTCTCCGCCGACATGACGCATCACGCGTATCACGCCCTGGACAGCCACATCGTCGGATTCACGCTGTGGCTGCTGCCCTTCCTGGCGCTCGCGAAGCAGCAACCGGACTTGGCCGAGCGATTCCTGCAGGAGCTCCCAGCCGACGAGCTGCCGCACCTGACCGAGCACATCCACGTGCACCTGGCGCCCGAGCGACCTGGGGACGTCAGCGAGTTCGAGTTCGGGCTCGACCTGATCCTGGACGGCCTGGAGAGGCTGCGGGACGTAGAGTCGACCTGACCCACTGCTCGACCTGGATGTGTTGTCGTGAACCTCTCGCTCGAATCAGC
>JAYUGK010000215.1:0-4754 GCA_043738415.1 Chloroflexota bacterium
GATCGACTCATTGGAGTGGGGGAACCCATCCTCAAACGCTACGAGCGGATCACGTTCGAGAAGCCGCTCGTGGCGCCACAAGGACAGCCGTTGGCGGCCTTCGTCTCACCGGGTCACCCGCTGCTTGCGTCAACCATCGACCTAACGCTCGAACGCCATCGGGATCTGCTCCGTCGCGGCGCGATCCTTGTGGACGATCAGGATCGAGGAACCAGCCCGCGCGTCCTCTTCTATCTCGAGCATGCCATCCAGGATGGGAGCATCTCCCGCTCGGGCGAGCGACGGGTGATCTCGCGTCGGATGCTTTACGTCGAACTCGACGGCGGATAAAAGTCAAGTCTTGCGATGGGGCTTCGTGCAGGCGCATGCTGACGGGTGGGTGCGGGCTGAAGCGAGGCACGGAGACAGGTACATGAAGGCAAGCACATGACCGATGCGGTCGCCATCCCGGTCAACCTCTTTGAGAATGACCGCGAGCTGATGGTCGTGACGCCCATGCCCGGCGTGGCCCCCGAGGACATCAGCGTCGACGTGACCGCGGACGGGGCGCTCACCCTGCGCGCCCAGCAGCGCGGCGCCGGGCAGGAGCGCATCACCCACCTCGTGCGCGAGTGGGCGTACGGTCCGTACGAGCGGACGGTAGAGTTGCCGTGCGCCGTCGACGGCAGCCGCGCCAACCTGTCGTACGGCAACGGCATCCTCTCGGTCACGCTCCCCAAAGCCGATGCCACCGCGCCGTCGCGCCTGGTGGTCGACCGCACCGGACACACGCGCGGCATGGCGCTCGGCCATCAGGGAGAGCGCGGCGGGGTTCGCCCGGCCTAGGTGATCCTCTACTTCCCGCGCCACGGCCAGGCCGGCGAGCAGCGGCCGCCGACCCCACTTCCTTCGCGCGACTTCCTATATGCGCCGAATCTGATCTAGGCGCGGGCCTACGCCACGCCGTTCCACGACACCGCACAGCGGGTGGCGAGCCTGCCGGCCTTCATCGACTTCTACAATCAGCAGCGACCGCACTGGTCACTCAACGGCCAGCCGCCGCCGCGGCGCCCCATTCAGTGAGTCCGCAACGCTTGCTGGTCAGATCGCTCTGGAACTCGCCCTGCGGCTCTTGAGAACGGGAACCGGCGTGGGCGCTTGCGCCCGCCGCTGATCGAGTGCGCTCGGGAGAGGACTCGGGCGGCCGAGCAGGTAGCCCTGGCCGAACGTGACCCGCAGGCTGCGCAGAGTTTCGAGCTCCGCCGGCTCCTCGATTCCTTCGGCCACGAGCTGCGTGCTGGTCTCACTGGCGAAGTGCGCCAGTGAAGACACCAGTGCCCGACGTGCGGGATCCCGATCGATGCTGCGAACGAGAGCGATGTCGACCTTGATGAGGTCAGGCGCCAACTGAACGACGGCCGTAGGCTGGCATAACCGGCACCGGCGTCGTCGACGGCCAGCCGCACGCCCGTTTTTTTACGGAGCTGACCGATGCTGCGGCGGAGGGTTCGGTAATCGTCGATCTGGAGGTGTTCGGTCAGCTCGAGCACGATGCGCCGGGGATCGACTTCTGCCAGGAGCCGATGCAGCTGCGGGTGGCTGATCGTGTCTGGAGAGCAATTGATCGCCATGAAGGTTAGGGCCGGCAGCTTCGACAGCTGTCGCACGGCGGCCGCGGCCAGCTCGAGCTCGGCCCGCAGACCCGCGGCGGCGGCATCGGCGAACCAGACGTCCGGCGTCTGGGCCGACTGCGCGGTGAATCGGCTCAATGCTTCGTAGCCCGCAGCCCGCCCGCTGCGCAAGGCGATGATGGGCTGGAAGACCATCTCGAAGCTGGTCTCCCGAATGACCCGGGTGATCCGCTCGCGGAGCGCCTGGTGCTGCTCGTCGGCCGCCGTGGCGGCCTCCACCTCATCTGCGACCAGGCTGACCAGCACGGACAGCAAGCGCACGTCGCGCTGGTTAAGCGTAGGCTCCGTTGCATGGCTCATGCCCACAACATGCCGTACTGACTGCCATCCGAGAGCAGGACCGGCACGCCGATGTAGGCGCCGATGCGGCGTTCGCGGGTGGCGGGCAGGTCCTGAACCGCCGGCTCTGCGCCCGCGTCTGTCATGGTCGTCGCGACCGTGCTGACCGTCGTTTCGGGTTGGGACTACCTGCGCGGCACGCTGCCCCTGCTTCTGGGACAGCGGGGATGAGCCTCGGCACCGAGGTCGATGTCGTCGACATCGGCGGCGGAGCCACCGATGCCGTCGTGCTGCGCGACCTGGCCATGCGCGGCCTGCGCGCCACGCTCGTCGAGCGCGGCGACTTCACCTCCGGGACGAGCGGTCGCTTCCACGGCCTGCTCCATTCCGGCGCACGCTCGCGCTTAGCTCAGCGGTCGATCCGGTGGTACCACCGCGAGCCGGGCTGGATCGCCGGCAGCTACGGCAGCGACGACCCTGAC
Organism: Chloroflexota bacterium; assembly: GCA_043738415.1. Lineage (GTDB taxonomy): Bacteria > Chloroflexota > Limnocylindria > QHBO01 > QHBO01 > CF-167. Next base: position 2,432 of record JAYUGK010000215.1, read on the forward strand.
CGCATCGGCCTGGCCGCCGACCAGGACGCCGGCGTTCCCGCCCAGCGGCGCGACGCTTCCCGGCCGCACCGCGTGCTGATCTTGGGCGGCGGCTTCGCCGGCGTGCTCACCGCGCAGGAGCTGGAGAAGCGGACCCGCAGCCGGGACGACATCGAGATCTGGCTCGTCAACCGCGAGAACTTCATGCTCTTCACCCCGCTCCTGCCCGAGGTCTGCTCGGGGACGCTCGAGGCGCGGCACTGCGTGAGCGCGTTGCGCGCCATGCTGAAGATGCACTCGAGCTGGCCGCTGACCGCCACCGTGCAGCAGATCGACCTCGACGCGCAGGTGGTGACTGTGCTCGGCGGGGACGGCGAGGGGCATCGGCTCGGTTTCGACACGCTGGTGATCGCCCTGGGCGACGAGACGGGGACGTTCGGCATCCCGGGCATCCACGAGTACGCGGTCGGCATGAAGACGCTCGCGGACGCGTTTGCCCTGCGCAACCGGGTCATCGAGATGCTCGAGCGCGCCGACCTCGAGCCCGATCCGGCCGAGCGCCAGGCGCAGCTCACCTTCGTGGTCGGCGGGGCCGGCTTCAGCGGCGTCCAGACGGCGGGGGAGATCGAGGACTTCATCCGCAAGGTCCGGCGGCGCTACTACCCGGCCATCGGGGAGGGTCAGGTGAAGGGCTACCTGATCGAGCTGAAGGATCGCGTCCTGCCCGAGATGCCCGCGGAGATGGGCGAATACGCCGCCCGCAACCTCGCCCGGCGGGGCTACGAAGTGCTCCTCGGCACACCGATCAAGGAGGTGCGCGAGAATGCGGTGGTGATCGGCGAGGAGCGCCGCGAGATCCCGACCCGCACCGTGATCTGGACCGGTGGCGTGCGCCCCTCGCCCCTCGTGCGCGAGAGTGGTCTGGAGTGCGACCACACCGGGCGCGCGATCACCGAGCCGACCATGCAGACCAGCCATGCCGGGGTCTTCGCCATCGGTGACTGCGCCTCGATCCCGAACCCGGAGGACCCCGACGGTCGCCCGCACGCGCCGACGGCGCAGAACGCGGTGCGCGAGGCTCGGCGCCTGGCGCAGAACATCCTGGCCCGGATCGACGGTCGACCGATGCAGGCGTTCCGCTATGCGCCGCTCGGCACGCTGGCGAGCATCGGTCACCACACCGGGGTCGGTGTCGTCTTCGGGGTCAGGGTCCGCGGGCTGATCGCCTGGTTCATGTGGCGTGGCTACTACTGGACGCGCGTGCCCGGCTTCAACCGCAAGGTGCGGGTGGCGCTCGACTGGCTGCTCGCGGCCCTCTTCGGGACCGATCCGGTCCAGCTCAAGGTCGATTACGACGTGGTCGGCATGGGCCCGTCGGGCGTCCGCCGCCCGCGCGGGCGGTTCGTCGATCCGAGGTCGTAGACCTTCGTCGAGCCATCCCACACGAGCCGAGCGGCGTCAGTGCGAGCGCATGATGAAGGGGCAGGACCGCAGCGGACTGCCGCCGGTGCCGCCCGGTGCCCGGGCTCGCCTGGAGCGCCGCCGGCCCCAGCTTAACGCGCACCACGCGAGGACAGCCCACGGCGGATTGCCAGGCGACCAACGAAGAAGATTCAAGCACGCCTCCGCTCGCTTGGCTCGGATGGCCGGCTGGATCGACGGGCTACTGGAGGAGGCCGAACTCGCTCAACAGATTGCAGCCAACGCTGAGGCGTACGCGGGCTGCTGGGTGTTGAACTCCTGTCCAACCGAGACTAGTCCCCCCACGGCCTCCACCCGAGCACTGGTGTGACCTTACGGGTTGCGGGGATAGAGCGACGGGTGATCGGTGAGGGGCGCCAATTCGCAGGATCGCCGTGCCGCTACCCGCGCGTAGGCTCGCTCGCCAAGCCACGCGGCGGGCGGGAGACGAAGCAGCGGAGCCGACAGAAACGAAATCGGCAGGATCTCCAGCACGCCAGTGACCGCGGCGAACCCGCTTCGGACGCGTCCGGGCGTGATCAGCTGCAGCGCGCGGGCAGCTTGATCCTCGGTCACCGGGAGATGAGCTGCGGCGAGGCGCGAACGAGGGACGAACTGAAGTGCGCGCAGCCAGTCCAGACGTTGGAACCAGCGGACCCAATCAGCGCAGAAGCGGCACGAGTCGTCCCATACAACGACACGGCCAGTCGGGACAACGTCCAGGAACAGCATGAAGAGCGGCAGCATGAGAAGAGAGTAGACCAGCAACTCATACGTCGCCACCAGCCGTGCCGTTAGTCGCCAGCCCACGGCACTCGCCGCCGGCAGCATGGTCACGGCCCTACTCAGCCGGTGGCCGCCTGCCGGCTCGCCAGGAAAGCGG